>NC_022111.1:1500000-1770419 GCF_000163055.2 Prevotella sp. oral taxon 299 str. F0039 | reverse complement strand
CAGATATTGTTGTATGCGCTCCCGACTCTGGTCGTTCGGGCTATTCTTGTGCCTTTTCGGCTGCACTTCCCATAACCATTAAAGAGCAAAAAAGTATTGAAAATTTCCCTGTTTGGTCGTGTAGCGGAACCCCAGTAGATTGCATAAAGATTGCAATAGATAAGTGGTTTAAAGACGAAAAGCCTACATTGATTCTCAGTGGCATCAACCATGGCGACAATGCAAGCATCAATAACCACTATTCAGGTACTGTTGGAGTGGCCAAAGAAGGCTGTATGAAAGGTATTCCATCTGTCGCTTTCTCACTATGCAACGAGCGTTCAGATGCCGAATTCGAACCTCTTCGCCCCTATATACGCACCATTGTAAAGCAGGTTTTAGAAGAATCGCTACCTCACAACACCCTTCTTAACGTCAATTTCCCCAACCTTCCTACCTTCAAAGGTGTGAAAGTGTGCCGAATGAGTAACGGTTTTTGGGATAAAGAGGTAGAGAATCGCAATCATCCTTTTGGTCATGAGTACTATTGGTTGGCTGGACATTTCTTCAATTCAGAGCCTAATTCAGAAGATACAGACCGTTGGGCACTCGACAATGGATATGTAGCTATTACCCCAACAACCATTGATGTCACCGCATACGACATGATAGAAAAGGCTAAAAAGTGGACTTTCTAACCACATAACACATCTAACAACACCCTATACGCATTTATGAAATACTATATTATCGTTGGAGAAGCATCGGGAGACCTACACGCATCTCACCTTATGGCTGCCCTAAAAAAAGTTGATGCCAATGCTTCTTTTCGCTTTATCGGTGGAGATTTGATGATAAAAGAAGGCGGAGAATGTCTTCAACACTATCAAACCATGGCGTATATGGGCTTTGTTCCCGTGTTATTAAATCTTAGAACCATTCTAAACAACATGAAACAATGCAAGAAAGATATTGTTTCGTGGAACCCAGATGTAGTTATTTTGGTAGATTATCCAGGCTTTAACCTCGACATCGCAAAGTTTTTAAAGCGCAATACCAATATTCCTGCATTCTATTACATATCTCCCAAGATATGGGCATGGAAAGAATGGCGCATAAAAGCCATTAAACGAGATATTGCCGAGCTGTTTTCTATCTTGCCTTTCGAGGTCTCTTTTTTCGAAAAGAAGCACAACTACCCCATTCACTACGTTGGGAACCCCACCGCAGACGAGGTCCGTTTATTTAGAAACAACTATCAAGATGATTTCAATACCTTTGCAACCACCCACTCTTTGCCTAACAACAAGCCCATTATTGCGTTGTTAGCAGGAAGTAGAAAGCAAGAAATTAAAGACAATTTGCCTGCTATGATACAGGCTGCGAGTGCTTTTAACGACTATCAAATGGTGCTTGCGGGTGCGCCTTCGATTGATAAAAGCTATTATTTACCCTTTATCGAGGGGCACAATGTAACCCTAATAGAAAACAGCACCTATGCACTTTTAAGTCATGCAACGGCAGCTTTGGTTACAAGTGGAACGGCAACGCTCGAAACTGCCTTATTTAATGTACCACAAGTGGTGTGCTACAAAACCCCAATTCCACCCGTCATTCGTTTCGCTTTTAATCACATCATTAAAGTAAAGTATATCTCTTTGGTGAATCTTATTCTCGACAAAGAAGCTGTTGCAGAGCTATTTGCTGACCGATTTGTGGTGAGTGACATTCAGAAAGAATTACAATCGCTTTTAATTGGAGGCGATAAACGTGAGGAAATGCTTAACAACTACGAGCAGTTGCACGCTATTTTAGGCGAAGAAGTGGCACACGACAATGCCGCTCGCATTATATTTAAGATTTTAAACGATAAGACGAAGCAGAAAAAGGAGGAATAAAAGCCACCTTTTCAGTTCGCACTTTAACACTTATTTCATCCCCAACACAACTAAAGAGTTAATTACTTCAAAACGCAAGGCAACACTTTTGACCTGCTTTCTCTTTGTAATTCATTTTCACTTCGCCTCCTCTTATTTTTGAGAACGAAAACCAACGTGCAAGCAACTTAACTTCAACGAGTTGCAATTGCATTGATATTACGTTCCAATATCATTGACTTTACATTGTAAAAACATTGCTTTTGCGGTGCAAACTCGTACCTTTTACTCACACCTTTCAATCATTTTTCGTCTTAAAAAGCCACAATGCACATCTAAAACCACGCTATTATGACCCCTAAATTCTGCGTTTTGTTCGTTTATTCCCTCCCTTTTTTTATCTCAACCCATCATTCTACAAAACAAAAGCAATGCTTTTACCTCCTTATCTCTTTCTTTTCTATCACAAAACAAACACAAAAGCGAAGCAATATAGACAAAAAACATCTTTTGTTTGCCTATTTTTTTCATTCAAAAGACAGCTTTCATCTGTCGACAAACCTTAACAAATGCAAGCCAATACTCACCCCCCTATCGAACGAATATTATCTATAAAAAACAACAAGGAAATTATTTTTTTGTATATTTGTACTATCATTATGCCCTCAATTAAAACTAAAAAGGCACAGAAATAAATAAAGATGATTTATATAAACACTCTTTTTTTATTATTTTACCTAAGCATTATCATTGCAACAATGATAACGATTATAATGGATAACAGACAACCAACCAAAACAATGGCGTGGATTTTGGTGCTTGTTTTCTTACCCATTGTTGGCATTGTGCTGTATATCTTCTTCGGACAGAACATTAGAAAAGAGCGGTTTATAAGTCAACGAAGCCTCAACAAACTATCAAAACAAACTATGTTCGAGTATATCGAACAGCAAAACCTGCGTCTTCCGCCCGCCCATTCGGCTTTAATACAATTCTTTCAAAGCCAAAACATGGCGTTTCCGTTTAAAGATAACGAAGCAGAAATTTATACTTCGGGACACGATTTCATTTTGTCTTTATTAAAAGAGATAGGCTCTGCCCAACATCATATTCATCTTGTGAGTTATATTTTTGAAGATGATGCACTGGGAAATCTCGTTGCCGATGCCCTAATTGATAAGGCTCGACAAGGTGTCGAAGTGCGTTTGATATACGATGATGTGGGTTGTTGGAAGATGAAAAACAAGTTTTGGCAACGCATTCGCAATGAGGGTGTAGAGGTATATGGTTTTATGCCTGTGCATTTCCCTGTGTTTACAAGTAGGATAAACTATCGAAATCACCGCAAGTTGTGCGTTATTGATGGCAAAACTGCCTTTATTGGCGGTATGAACATTGCCTTACGCTACCTAAAAGGCACAAAAAAGATGCAGTGGAGAGACACCCATATGAAAGTAGTTGGAGGCGGTGTGTATGGCATTCAACGTGCATTCTTAATAGATTGGTATTTTGTTTCCCAAACACTTCTCACCTCTTCGGTTTATTATCCACCACTTTCAAACAGTATTAGCAACGAGTGTATAGCTCAAGTGGTAACTGGTAGTCCTGTAAGTGTATGGCCCGACATCATGCAAGGCTTTATTCGTATCATCTTAGAAGCCAAACATTATGTTTATATTGAAACGCCTTACTTTCTTCCTACCGAGCCTTTTATGGCAGCATTAACAAATGCTGCACTCTCAGGAGTTGATGTTCGACTACTTATTCCTACCCAATCTGATGCGCTCATCACGTCTTTAGCCACTCGTTCTTACATACCCGAAGCACTCGAAGCTGGCGTAAAAGTATTCTTATACCAAAAGGGGTTTAACCATTCTAAACTGCTTGTATGCGACGATAGTTTATGCACATGTGGCAGTACGAATATTGATTTCAGAAGTTTTGAAAACAATTTCGAATCAAATATTATTTTTTACGACTCGAAAATGGCAAAAAGAATGAAAGATATATTTATGGAAGACGAGAACAATAGTATTTTGGTGGTTGATTATATTGCCAACAAAAAGCGTGCGTTTGCCGTGCGTTTATGGGAGTCTATCTTGCGTTTACTGTCGCCATTACTCTAACTTTTCTACGTAAGAACAACTCTCTTTCCTTTTTAAATCATACTCATAAAAAATGAAGGATAAAGCATTTACGCCTTATCCTCTATAACCTTAAGAGAGTTGTTGAACGCTCTTTTAATCGAAACTCCAACTAAAAAGAATCTTGTTTTATTCGTTTGGCTTTGCTTTAAACAACGAAAAGTTAACACTTCCGTATGCTCTTCGTTCTAAAAAACAAGGATGTTGCTCAAAATTATTGTGCTTTCCGTGCTCTAAAACGAAGATACCATCTTCGCTTAAAATACCTTTATCTAAAACAATCTGTGGTATTTCTTCTAGATTTTTCAAAGCATAAGGAGGGTCGGCAAATATCAAATCGAATGTTTCTCGGCACGATTTAAGATAGCGAAACACGTCTCCTCGTATTAAAGAGTAATTATCTGCGCCTAATTTATCAATACATTGACGAATAAAAGTGCAGTGATCACGATCTAACTCCAATCCTACAACATACTGAGCTTCTCGAGATAACAACTCTATAGATATGCTTCCTGTTCCTGCAAACAAATCTAATGCTCTGCAATCTTCAAAATCTATATAACCATTTAGTACGTTAAAGATATTCTCTTTGGCAAAATCTGTGGTAGGACGAGCCTTAAATGTTCTTGGAATATCAAAGTGACGACCTTTATATTTACCTGTAATTACTCTCATATTATCCTTTAGTGAATAGTGTAATTAAATCGAATGGCATTCCTTTCACTTGTGTTGCAGGTGCTCTATTGAACCCTGCCGTGGGGTTAATGGTATATACTTTATTGATATATCGATTGAGATTTTCGATGTGCCACTCGTATTCTGGAATGTTTCCCATTATAAATAGCTCGTCGTTTGTTGCATCGAAACCCATCAATTTCCACACATGCATAATATAATAAACGGCATCGTGAGGATGAGAGACATCAAAGCTATTGGTGAATTTAAATCTATTTTTATTGAAACAAAATACATCTACCTTCTTATCATGAAAGCAAGCGTAGAGCTTTTGATGATGTCCTGAGAAGCTTCTTCTATGCATATACTTCCAAACGGGTTGCATAATGGGAATGAAACGCACATTGGGAATGTTGTCGGTAAACACCATTTTAAGGTCTTTGCTGATGCCAAACAACGCAACGGCATTGGTTTCGGGCATGATGTAATGCAGTGTTTCAATATTATCACAGTCTGTTAAGACATACTTATACATCTTTTCCGCCTCATTTTCAATGAATTCTTCAACAGGAACCATCACAACAGGAGCGTCAACAAACACTTGTGCCTTTTGAAACTTACGCAATAATAAACCGTTTTCCTTAAATGCTTCACGCAAATTTGCTGCCATTGAAATGCCACTTCGAACCGTATAAGGTTCAAAAAGTATACGATGTTCGGTTTGAAGGTCGTTTACTGCAAATGAAAGTGTTTGCTTTCCTATTCGGAAAACAAGCGGTAATTGCTTTGACAAAGAATGGAATTCTGTTTCGTGCATCGGTTTATTATATAACAAGAAAAATGTACTTCTACTCTATTTCGTGATAAAACAAATAGGAAAGATGTTTTTTTGCTAATCAATTAAGGTTGACTAGCAGGCTCAATCGGTTGCTCTTGCTGCGCCTTTGTACTTTCTTTGTTTTCAGAAGAAGCTCCCATTGCATTTCGAATACTTAAATAACACAATATAACTAATGCAAGAACACAAAGCGTTAAGATATAATTCTGATTGATTTTAAGCATTGTTCTACCTATTTTTTCTATCTTTGCAACACCTAAAGAAACATCATTTTGGGCACAATAGCAAAACAAAAGCATTGCTATTAGTTCTTTTTTTGTGTTCTAAAGGTGCAACTGCAAAAGTACAAAATACTTTTTAATAATCGATGATAGTAGATGAAATAACATATCAAATTGAGTCTTTCATAGGCTTTTCTCCTACAAATGACCAACATAATGCAGCCCTTTCGTTTGCTCATTTCTTAACAGAAGGAGCACAAAACAGCATTATGATGATCAAAGGAAGTGCAGGAACGGGAAAGACTTCGTTAGCTTCTGCTATCGTTAAAACGCTTACATCGTTAAAACAAAAGGTGGTTTTAATGGCTCCAACGGGTCGAGCTGCAAAGGTTTTCTCTATCAATAGTGGCGCAACAGCATTCACTATTCACCGCAAAATATATCGACAAAAAACCTTTACAGGCTTAGATACTACCTTTAATCTGAATGATAACCTCCATAAAGATACGCTTTTCATTGTCGATGAGGCCTCGATGATATCTAACTCTTCGTCTTTTACTTCTACATTCGGTAGTGGTTGTTTGTTAGAAGACTTACTATCCTACGTTTATAATGGTGTTAATTGTCGACTTTTGCTTATTGGTGACAACGCACAATTACCTCCGATAGGTGAAGAAACATCGCCAGCTTTAACCAAAGAGGTACTTGAAAGATTCTCATTAGAGGTATATGAGAGTGAATTGAACGAGGTTTTAAGACAGAATAAAAATAGTGGTATCTTGTGGAATGCTAACATCATTCGTACAATGATTGACGAATTGGCATATGGTGAGCCACCCATTATGAAACTAAAGCAATTTAGTGATATTGAAGTGGTGTATGGAGACGAGCTCATTGAGAGCCTCAACAACAGCTATAAGCAAGTGGGTGTAGACGAGACTATGGTGATTACACGCTCTAATGCTCGTGCTAAAATATACAATTTAGGCACTAGAAACAAGGTATTCGACTATGAAGAGGAACTGAATTCAGGCGACATTCTGATGGTAGTAAAGAACAATTACTATTGGACTGAGCAGGCTAAAGCTCCTATTAGCTTTCTTGCTAATGGCGATAGAGCTATCGTTCGCAGGGTAAGAAACAAGAGGGAGTTATATGGTTTACACTTTACTGATGTGCTATTGCAGTTCCCCGACTATGATAACTATGAGCTTTACACTACCATTATACTTGACACTTTGCTATCGGATACAGCCGCTTTGAGTAAAGAACAAAACGAATTGCTTTACAAAGGCTTATTAGAAGACTATCAAGATGTTAGTGTTAAGACTGAAAAGATGAAGCAAATTAGAAGTGATGCCTATTTCAACGCCTTACAAGTGAAATACTCTTATGCCATAACATGTCACAAAGCACAAGGCGGACAGTGGGCTCATGTGTACATTGATCAAGGCTTTTTAACCGAAGATATGCTCAATCAAGACTATTATCACTGGCTTTATACGGCTTTAACTCGTGCTTCTGAGAAGGTATATTTAGTGAATTGGAATAAGAAATACACAGATTTACCAGAAGACTAAAGGTGAGTTTGCAATACAATAGTACCTTATCTAATAATGTTACTGCCTCGTTGTTGAGCCAATTCGTTGCGCTTTTGCTGTGTATCTCTAAACTCTTTCATCAACGAAGCCATTCTTTCTGGAGTGTGATTAGGTTGCGTTATCTCCATTTTTATTTGTTGCAAACGACGCTCAAGCAGGTCGAAATGAAAATCTAACAATAGGTGCAACACCTCGTTTCTTAATTTTTCGGTTTCCTTTTCCATCCTAGCTTCATCACTAACATTCTGTTTTACAGTGCTTTCTTCTTTCTGCTCACGAATATATTGATACTTATCTAGAATCAATTCAGTAGCCAACTGACTTATTTCGATATCGTTATGATGAATAAAATACTGCTCTGCAGAGAAGTTATCGTCTTGCAAATGCGCTAAAGTTTCATCTAAAACACGATTATAAATATCTGCACTAAAACGCAAATTCTCTGCTGCTAAGCTGTAATTAATCCACTCTGCCACCGTAAGATTAATGAGATTACCCTCTTCATCTTCAATATCTCGATAGATAATAAAGTCTCCATGTCGAATAATTACCTGCATTAACATGGTTTCTACCTTAGGAATTGAAGGATTATTGGTATACTTCTGTGTGGTAGTACTTGTCGAATTAGCTCGCTGTGCCTCTGCATTTGGCGTTTTATTCATACGATCTTGTGCCTCACGAATAAGCTTATTCATCGTGTTTATCAATGTGCTTTCGGCAATATTCAATCGTTGTGCGCAATCGTGAATATAAGTATCACGAAGTATTTGATTAGGAACTACGGCAATGCTTTGCACTATTGAGTTGATAGCTTCAGACCTTTTAGCAGGGTCTGTCACTCCATTGAGCATCAAGTTGGTTTTAAATTGAATGAAATCCACTTGATGATCTTCTATATATTGCTTGAAATCAGCCGACGAATGCTTACGTGCAAAGCTGTCAGGGTCGTCTCCATCGGGTAAAATAAGCACCTTAATATTCATTCCTTCGGCAAGAATCATATCCGTTCCACGTAGTGCTGCATGGATACCTGCAGCGTCTCCGTCGTATAAAAGGGTGATATTTGAGGTGAAACGATGCAACATTCGAATTTGATGTACACTCAAAGCAGTACCCGAATTCGCCACAACATTCTCTATTCCACATTGGTGCATAGATATAACATCGGTGTATCCTTCCACCATATAAACCCTATCTTCTCTCGAAATGGCTTTCTTTGCCTGATAAATACCATATAAAAGCTGTTCTTTATGGTATATTTCTGAGTCGGGAGAGTTCACATATTTCTGTGCAACTCCTTTGGTTCTAGAGTCTAATAAGCGGCCTCCAAAGCCCACAATCTTACCACTTACACTCAACCAAGGAAAGATTACACGACCAGAATATCTGTCGATGTATTCCGATCTATCGTTTTTATAACATATTCCTGTCTTTAATAAGAAGTCGAGTTGATAGCCTTTGGCTTGTGCTTCACGTGCTAATTGATGTCGATCTTGCACATCATAACCCAAATGAAACTTCGAAATGATATCATCTCTAAAGCCTCTTGATCGAAAATACTGCAATCCTATTGAGTTTCCGCCTTCACTTTCAAGCAGAATTTGCTTGAAATAATCTGCCGCCCACTCATTAACTATAAACATACTGTCACGCTCACTCTGTTCTTGTCGTTCCTTATCGGTTAGCTCTCGCTCTTTAATTTCGATATTATATTTACGTGCTAACCATCTAAGAGCCTCAACATAGGTCATTTGTTCGTGTTCCATTATGAAGTTAATGGGTGTTCCTCCACGTCCACAACTAAAGCAATGGCATATTCCTCTTGATGGAGATACGAAGAAAGAGGGCGTTCTTTCGTTGTGAAAAGGACACAAACCTTTATAATTTGCACCACTTCTTCGAAGCGAAACAAACTCTGAAACAACATCAACTATATTGGCAGCGTCTTTTATTTTCTCAACAGTAAGTCTATCAATCATACTTGCAAAGATACTATTTTTTTGAATATTTGCTCACAATAACCATGCTTTTAAAAAGTTATAAACCTCATTTCATAAGACTTTTTACAGCTTTTCTTTTATAAATATTTAAACTATCAAAAACATAACTTTTTATACTTTTCTTGTAATTTTGCGTCCATTAAAATAAAAAGCTAAAAGAAATATGAGTAACATGAAGAAAATTAGAGCTGCAATTGTGGGCTATGGCAACATTGGTCGTTACACTTTAGAAGCATTAAGAGCTGCAAACGACTTTGAGATTGCAGGCGTTGTGCGTCGTAATGGCGCAGAGAACAAGCCTGAAGAATTGGCAAACTATGAGGTAGTTAAGAACATTAGAGATCTTAAAGACGTTGATGTAGCCATTCTTGCAGTGCCTACTCGCAGCTGTCCAGAATATGCAAAAGACATCATTAGCTTAGGTATTAACACCGTAGATAGCTATGATATTCACACAGGAATTGTGGGTTATCGTGCCGAGATGATGCCACTTTGCAAAGAAAAGCAATCTGTTTGTGTGATATCTGCAGGTTGGGACCCAGGTTCTGACTCGATTGTGCGCACCCTTATGCAAAGTCTTGCACCCAAAGGACTAAGCTATACCAACTTTGGACCAGGCATGTCGATGGGTCATAGCGTATGTGCTAAGGGTAAAGAAGGGGTTAAAGACGCCCTATCTATGACCATTCCATTGGGCGAAAGCATTCATAGAAGAATGGTTTATGTTGAACTTGAAGAGAATGCAAGCCTTGAAGAGGTGACAAAAGCAATTAAAACTGACCCTTATTTTGCACATGACGAGACCCATGTTATTGCTGTTAAATCGGTAGATGATGTGAAAGACATGGGACATGGCGTGCATTTGGTTCGCAAAGGTGTTAGTGGTGAAACCCAAAATCAACACTTCGAGTTCAATATGAGCATCAATAACCCTGCTCTAACAGCTCAAGTACTTGTGAATGTGGCTCGTGCTTCTATGCGTTTACAACCTGGTTGCTATACAATGATTGAGATTCCTGTTATTGATATGCTCGAAGGTGACAAAGAAGAACTTATTGCTTCATTGGTATAAATTGTTCTTTCACAACCCAATAGACCATTATTTACATCGTTTCTGATGCAGAAATAGAATGGCAGTATGTATCTCTCGACAACTTTTTTGAAGATATATACTGCCTTTTATTTTCTCTTTAGTCCCTCAAAAGAACACCTTATAGCAGAAATTCCACTTCAGTAAGCAAATAAAGATACAAACGATGATAATTAACACAGAGTGGATCGCTCAGCAATTCGATATTTTCAATGCACTTTATTTCGATAAAGTGCTACCCACTCCGTTGTTTTTAGTGTCGAAGACAAAGACAAAACTGGGTTGGTTTTCGCATAAAAAGCATCTCACTATCAGAGGTTTTCGGTCGTATGATTATAAGATTGGTATGTCAACTCATTATCAATTCAGCGAGCGACAGGCACAAAATATCTTGCTTCACGAAATGATTCACTTTTATATTGCCTTCAAAAATATTAAAGATAAGTCGGCTCATGGACCTGTTTTTAAGCACTTCATGAATAAGTTTAATACCGAATTTGGTTGGGAACTAACTATTTCGGT
Organism: Prevotella sp. oral taxon 299 str. F0039; assembly: GCF_000163055.2. Classification (GTDB taxonomy): domain Bacteria; phylum Bacteroidota; class Bacteroidia; order Bacteroidales; family Bacteroidaceae; genus Prevotella. Next base: position 1,759,472 of record NC_022111.1, on the reverse strand, counting down.
GAACACAAAAGACTATAAAACAAACGAAACAATTGGTTCTTCGAAAGCAAAAAAGATAAAAGAACGATTGATTTTGGGCATTGAACAAAACGACGGAACCTGCTTTTTGTCGGTGGTAAACCCTCATTATGCGTTGAAAATTCAAAATGATATAAAGCGAACAACGCAGAAATTGAAATATTGTTGGTATAAAAGTAGTGACGAGCGGTTTAGCAATTTCTCTACAGTTAGAAGTTTAAGAGGAGTTAAAACAACTCGAGAAGAGTTTGAAGAAATCATTAAAACTTTGCAACCTGTGGTACTAATAAGTCAAAAAAAAGACCGATAAATAAATCAATATATAATAGAACTATATATAAAGAAGTCACTCTATATGTTATAACCTTTAATATAATATTAACAGTTCTCCCCTATTCGGTATCAATATCAATAGAATTCGCAGTTCAGAAGGTTAGTAAATTAAGCCCTAAGAGTCTCTAACACATATAAAAAAACACGCAAACTTGCTTGTATTTAAGGCTACATTAAGCAAAATAAAAAGCTAAAAGCACCTCCATAGCATACCCATACAATTGCTTTTTTTCATATTATCACATTATTTTTATATCCTCACGCAAGTGATATATTTATCATTTATCCTCAAACGAGTTAACTCTTTTCCCACAATAAATCCAACAGCATTATAAAAAAAGACTTTATCTCAATTGAAATAAAGTCTTTTTCTTATGTGGGCGTTGACGGATTCGAACCGCCGACCCTCTGCTTGTAAGGCAGATGCTCTAAACCAGCTGAGCTAAACGCCCGTCTTTTAGTTCTTAAAAGCGATTGCAAAGGTAATACATTTATTTTAATCTTCCAAATTTTCAAATACTTTTTATTATTATTTTTCAAATATATCTTTAGACGTCCACTCTCACTCCTTTCCAATAGCACTGCTTTTAATAGGCAAAAGACATCACTTTACACAACAATAACAATGCTATTCAATGCTAAAAGAGTTGCATTTTGCATTGAAACTTACCACACATTATTATATAATTATTCAAATTTTAGTAGTATCTTTGCATTATTATAATCTAAAATATACAACAAATATGGAAAAAGTAGTTAGTGGAATACGCCCAACAGGCTTTCTTCACCTTGGAAACTATTTCGGAGCGGTGAAGAGTTTTATCGAAATGCAGAATGATTATGATTGTATGTTTTTCATTGCAGATTGGCATTCGCTCACTACTTCACCTAAACCCGAGGACATTCAAAATAGCGCACGTGTCATTCTTGCAGAATATTTAGCTTGCGGAATCGACCCAAACAAAGCTCCAATATACGTTCAAAGCGATGTAAAAGAAACACTTGAGTTGTATCTTTACTTAAATATGAACACCTATATTGGCGAGTTAGGTCGTGTAACAACATTCAAAGAAAAAGCAAGAAAACAACCAGACAACGTAAATGCGGGATTGTTTACTTACCCAACTCTTATGGCTGCAGACATACTTCAGCACAGAGCAGTGAAGGTTCCTGTAGGAAAAGACCAAGAACAAAATATGGAAATGGCGAGAAAATGCGCTCGACGTTTTAACAATATCTATGGTGTTGATTTCTTTCCAGAACCTCAAAACTTCTATTTTAACGCTAAAGCCGTAAAAGTTCCTGGTTTAGATGGAAGCGGAAAGATGGGTAAAAGCGAAGGAAACTGTATCTATCTTCACGATGACGACAAGACTATCACAAAGAAAGTGATGAAGGCTGTGACTGATAGTGGACCCACTGAATTGAATAGTGAGAAGCCTCAAGTGATTGAAAACCTATTCACTTTCTTGCAAATTTGCTCAACACAAGATACCTACGACTATTTTAATGAGCAATGGAACAACGCTACTATTCGCTACGGAGAATTGAAAAAGCAAATAGCACAAGACATTTGTGCAACCGTTGCACCTATTAGAGAGCGCATAGCTGAGTTCAGTTCTAACACAGAACTCTTAGATAAAATAGCTAAACAAGGTGCTGATGCTGCGAGAGAAAGTGCTTCGGCAACTCTTAATGAGATAAGAAAAATAATTGGTTTTAGAACCTTATAAAGAGTTATTCAACCACTCTTCAAACATAACGACACCTCGTTTAACACTCTAATAGATGTTGAACGAGGTGTTTTTATTGGATCATATTCTCTATCAACATCATTTTTCACACTTTATTTTTATTTATTAGGAACTATTCCTTAAGCTTCATTTAAAATAAAGTCAATGTTTTTAGCCTCTAAAAACAATGCTATTACACTCCAAAAGCAATCCTTTTACAAGCAAAACGCATTGACATTGTTTTCAAGAAGAAATATCATTGAAAAACAAAGAGATAACAAATTTGAAACACAAAACGCTTGACTCAAATAAATAAAACCCAATACAAGCATTGCAAAAGCCAAAATTATTTGCACAAACCCACAAAAAGCAGTAACTTCGCATTGATTATAGATCATAAGCAATGAAATATTGCAATAAAATCAAAGCAGATTTAATTTTTATATATACATAATTTTAAAAGTAAGGAATAACAATGAGAGTAGCATTTTTCGATTCAAAATCATACGATGAAGAGTCTTTTAATCAAATAAATAGCAACTATGGCTTCGATATTCGCTATTACCAAGAACACTTAAACATCAAAACTGCTCCACTTGCAAAGGGTGCAGACGTTGTATGTATCTTCGTAAATGCAGAATGCAATGCTGAAGTTATCGACGAGTTGGTAAAAAATGGCGTTAAACTTATTGCTCTTCGCTGTGCAGGTTTCAATAATGTTGATTTGAAAGCAGCAAAAGGCCGCATCTCAGTAGTGCGTGTTCCTGCTTATTCTCCACATGCTGTTGCAGAATATGCAGTGTCGCTTATGCTTGCATTGAACCGCAAAATTTATCGTGCAGTAAACAGAACTCGTGAAGGAAACTTCTCGCTTAAAGGTTTGCTAGGATTCGACATGTATCAAAAAACTGCTGGTGTTATTGGTATGGGACGTATCGCTAAGGAATTGATTAAGATTCTTCACGGATTCGGAATGAATATTCTTGCATACGATTTGTACCCAGATGAAGAGTTTGCAAAGCAATATGGCGTTAAGATTGTTAGTATAGATGAGCTATATGCACAAAGTGATATCATTTCATTACACTGTCCTTTAACTCCAGAAACTAAATTCTTGATTAACAAGGAAAGTATTGCTAAGATGAAAAAAGGCGTTATGATCATCAATACAGGACGTGGAAAGCTAATCCATACTGAAGATCTTATTGAGGGAATTATCGCTAAAAAGATTGGAAGTGCAGGTCTTGACGTGTACGAAGAAGAAAAGAAATACTTCTATGAAGACCGCAGCGACAAGATTATTTCAGACGATGTGTTAGCTCGTTTGCTTACTCTTCCTAACGTAGTACTCACTTCTCACCAAGCATTCTTCACTGCAGAAGCTCTTCACAACATCGCTCTTACAACACTAGAGAGTATTAAAGAGCTTGCAGAAGGCAAAGAACTAACAAACGAAGTGAAAGAACAATAATTCTAAAAACAAATCTTTGCCATTTCGCCAACAACGCAATGGCAGTTTTTAGCACATTATACACCAATAAATAAGAGCATAGTAGCAATAAAGCTTCTGTGCTCTTTTCTTTTTTATAAGTAAGTCCTTTTAAAAGAAATATTAAAACAAATAGAGAGAATAGAATTATAGTTATATGCAAAGCGAATGAAATAGAACAGAAAGAGTAATGAGGATAAAAAGAAAAAGTCCTTTACTTCGAAAAGTAAAGGACTGCATTTGATACATAATATCTAAATTCTATAGTTTAGAATTTAATGATTACAAGCCGTTATTAGCAATCAAATATTCTGCAATTTGCACTGCATTGAGAGCTGCTCCCTTACGAATTTGGTCGCTAGAAAGCCATAATGTTAATCCGTTTTCATCAGAAATATCCTTACGAATACGTCCTATAAACACGTTATCTTCACCTGCTGTTTCTAAAGGCATAGGATAAACGCCATTGAAAACATCGTCTTTCAAAGTGCAACCAGGTGCTTTCTCAATGGCAGCTCTTACCTCTTCAACAGTTAAAGGCTTTTCGGTTTCTATCCAAACGCTTTCAGAATGCGAACGTAAAGAGCTGACACGAACACATGTAGCCGAGCATTTTACATCGCTATGCATAATCTTTTGGGTTTCGTAGAACATCTTCATTTCTTCCTTTGTATATCCATTTTCTGTGAAAACGTCTACCTGTGGAATTACATTATATGCCAACTGGTGAGGGAATTTCTCGATGGTTAGGGGCTTATTGTTCACCAAATCGCTGTATTGTTGTTGCAATTCAGCCATCGCAGCGGCTCCTGCTCCACTCGCACTTTGATAACTTGACACCTTAATTCGTTTGATGTGCGAAAGCTCTTCGATTGGTTGAAGAGCCACAACCATCATAATTGTGGTACAATTAGGATTCGCAATAATTCTCTTTGGACGTGTTAGTGCGTCCTTTGCATTGCACTCAGGCACCACTAAAGGCACATCTTTATCCATTCTAAAGGCACTAGAATTATCGATCATAACCGCCCCATGCTTTGTAATTGTTTCGGCATATTCTAACGAAGTGCCTCCTCCTGCAGAAACAAAGGCAATATCTATATCTTTAAAATCGTCGTTATGCTGTAACAACTTCACTTCATACTCTTTGTTTCTAAAGGTATATTTTGACCCAGCTGAGCGTGAAGAACCAAATAAAACGAGATTATCTATTGGAAAATTGCGTTGATCTAAGATTCTAAGAAACTCTTGTCCAACAGCTCCACTCACACCTACTATTGCTATATTCATAACTACTTACAAATTATTCTTATTGTTATTGTTAGGCACAAAATTACATCTTTTATATTGATTCGTAGGCAAATATGATATTTTTTTTGCAACTTTGCAACACATTATATAAATAACACAATGCCAATTACATTCAATATTAGCAATTATTTCCCTATAACCGACCCTACATGGGCATTCTTCGTGGTATTAATGATTATTCTTTGTGCCCCTATTATTATGGGAAAGTTACGCATTCCACATATTGTTGGAATGGTATTAGCAGGTGTTGTAATTGGCAAATATGGCTTGCATATTCTAGAAAGAGACACTTCTTTTGAGCTTTTTGGTAAGGTTGGACTCTATTATATCTTGTTTCTTGCAGCCTTAGAGATGGACATTGAGGGCTTAAAGAAAAACAAATTTAGGTTTGTTATCTTTGGTTTCGTCACCTTCCTCCTTCCATTTTTCCTCACGTTTTATAGCTCATTATACCTTTTAAGCCTATCTCCTACCACCTCATTGCTGATGGCTTGTATCATGTCTTCACACACATTGATAGGCTATCCCATTGTAAGTAGGTTTGGCTTACAGCGCAAAACGCCTGTAATGCTGGCTGTTGGCTCTACAATGATATCGCTTTTAATGGCGTTATTGGTGCTTGCTGCCATCGTTGCATCAAGCAATGGCACCTCAGGTCCAATGTTTTGGGTCGTATTTTTGCTCAAGTTTACTCTCTTTTGTGGATTCCTCACGCTTGCAATTCCACGTCTTTGTCGATCATTTTTGCGTCGTTATAGCGACTCGGTAATGCAGTTTATTTTTGTATTAGCTATCATGTTCTTGAGTGCAGCCTTATCTCAAATGATTGGATTAGAAGGCATTTTTGGTGCATTCCTTGCAGGATTGATTCTCAATAGATACATCCCTTCGGTGTCACCGCTCATGAATCGCCTCGAATTTATCGGTAATGCGCTGTTCATTCCCTATTTCCTTATCAGCGTAGGAATGCTCATCGACATCACTGTTCTATATAAAACGCCTTTCGTTATCGTTATCACTACCTCGTTAGTGTTCTTCGGAACGGTAGGAAAAGCAGTAGCAGCATACTTCATTGCCAAAGTATTTAAATTGCAGAAGTATGCAGGACAGATGATGTTTGGATTGACTTCGGCACATGCGGCAGGCTCTATTGCGATGTTATTGGTGGGTTTAGAGATTGCAAAGAGCGGAAGTTTGGATCAAATAGTGACCAATGATGTTTTAAATGGCGTTATTATCATGATTCTTATAACCTGTGTTTTGGCGTCATTCATCACTCAATCGGCTTCACAAAAAATGGTTGTTACTGATAATATCATTAATAATGACTCCACAAACAATATAGACGACGAACGCATTCTCATCCCTGTTAAATACCCAGAAAGTGCAGATAGTCTATTGGGGCTTGCGTTATTAATTCGCAATCCCAAACTGAAAAGAGAGCTAATTGCACTCAATGTGGTGTATGATGATGCCGACGTAGCCACCAATCAGACTAAAGGTAAACGCTTATTAGAGAAGTTATCACGTGATGCTGCAGCCACAGAAGTTGCCGTTACCACGCAAGTTAGGGTGGCAGTGAATATTGCAAACGGTATAAAACATGCCTTTCAAGAATTCAATGCCAGTGAGATTATCATTGGATTACACACTCATCAAGAGATATCGACAAAGTTTTGGGGCGAATTTCATCAGAGTTTATTCAATGGAATCAACTGTCAAATCATCATGGCACGCATCATTCAGCCCTTAAATACAATACGTAGAATACAAGTTGCAGTGCCTTCAAGAGCACAATTCGAGCCTGGTTTTCATCGTTGGGTGGAGCGTTTAGCACGCATTTCGGCTCAATTAGAATGCAAAATACAATTTCATGCTCGCCAAGACACGCTCGTTTTGATACAAGAATATCTTGTGAACAAACACCCTGACGTTAGAGTTGAATACTCAGAGATGGAGCATTGGAACATGCTTCCACAGCTTGCGGCATCTATAAACGAAGATCATATGTTCGTAATTGTTACTGCTCGTACCGGAACGGTATCGCATAAGAATGCTCAAGAGCGTCTTCCTGAAGAAATCAAGCAATTCTTTAGCGGTAAGAATTTAATGATTATCTTCCCCGACCAGTATGGTTATGGAGTGGATCAAATGACCTTTGCACAACCAAAACATATTGAAGAACAAAGTGCTTACGAAGCTGTTGGCAAATGGATTAAGAAAAAACTAAAGTAAGAAGTAATTATTTATTATGATTGAAATAAAGAATATTCACAAGAGTTTCGGACAACTTGAAGTGCTAAAGGGTATCGACCTTGAGATAAAGAAAGGCGAGATTGTGAGCATTGTGGGTCCTAGTGGAGCGGGAAAGACTACCCTTCTACAGATAATAGGCACACTCGACAAACCTAATGAGGGTGAAGTTGTAATCAACGACATCAACATTAGTAAGCTTTCGAACAATAAATTAAGCGACTTTAGAAATCAACATATCGGCTTTGTGTTTCAGTTTCACCAGCTATTACCAGAGTTTACAGCTCTTGAAAACATTATGATTCCGTCCTTTATCGGCGGTGTTTCGAAGAGTGTTGCAAAACAAAAGGCTGAAGAACTACTCGAGTTTATGCAGTTAAAAGATAGAGCTCACCACAAGCCCAATGAGCTTTCGGGAGGCGAAAAGCAACGAGTTGCGGTGGCAAGAGCATTGATTAACAACCCAGAAGTTATTCTTGCAGACGAGCCTAGCGGTAGTTTGGATTCTAAAAACAAACGAGAATTGCACCAATTATTCTTCGATTTGAGGGACAAATATGGTCAAACGTTTGTTATTGTCACTCATGATGAGGAGCTTGCAAGCATTACCGACCGTACTATTCACTTGAAAGACGGAATCATTGAACAAGAAACTACATCGAACAACAACATTAAAGAGGAGGCGAAAGATGAAGACAATTAAGCTCGGAGAATACAACTTGCTTACGGTTACCAAGTTAGTTGACTTTGGATTGTACTTAGATGGAGGCGATGCTGATGAGATTTTGCTTCCTGCAAGATATGTTCCTGAGGGCACAAAGGTGGGCGATGAACTCAATGTTTTTATCTATCTCGACCAAGAAGAACGCCCTGTTGCCACCACAGAGAAACCCTTTGTAAAGGTAGGAGAATTCGCTTTACTCGAGGTTGCATGGGTAAATGAGTATGGAGCATTCTTAAAATGGGGACTAATGAAAGATCTTTTCTGTCCTTTTAGAGAGCAAAAAAGACACATGCAGATAGGCGAAAAGCACATGGTCTACGTCTATATCGACGAGGAAAGCTATCGTATCGTTGCCTCTGCAAAGATAGAAAAGCACCTCAACAGCGACACTTCGCACCTTCAACCCGCACAAGAAGTAGATTTGTTGTTATGGCAACGCACCGATTTGGGCTATAAAGTGATTGTGAATAATGAATATCAAGGACTTATTTTCCTTAACCAAGTGTTCCAAAGAGTGTATCTCGGAGAACACATCAAAGGATATATTGCTAACATAAGACAGGACGGAAAACTGGATATTTCTTTGCAATTGCAAGGCAGACAACAAACGCTTGACTTCGCAGATGAGCTTCTTCAGTATCTAAAAGACCACAACGGACATTGCGATTTATGGGATAAAAGCGACGCAGAAGATATTTATCAGTGCTTTAGCGTGAGCAAAAAGGTATTCAAAAAAGCGGTTGGCGACTTGTATAAAAAGCGACTCATCAGCATTTCTCCACAAGGATTAGACCTCAATTAATTATGAAACAACATTCAACAACATCTTTCTTGGCATACATTTTCTATGCCATCACCTTTGTTGTGTGCCTTTCTAGCTGTAAATCTTATAAGCTGATAACTTACGAAAGCGACTATTGCGAGCCGCCTATTTATGCTAATATAGTTGAAGAGCCTATCGAATTCAATTCCGATAGCATTCTTGTTCCGACCATAAGTGGAAAACTCAGTTCACAAAGCAAAATATTCTATTAGCACATGCTTTGAACTTGGATAAAGAGTTAGAACAACTTACAGAGCTAAGAGACGAACATTCAATTATAAAAGACAGCGTTTTGTATCTTGCTACACAGCAAAAGATTGAACAGAAGGTACTAAATGCATTAGTAGAGATCGACGCTTTGGTGGCAGAACTTGACTGCGAAGGCGAGAGATGCGACCAATTAAAGGAATTATTAGGGGGCATGAATAGCAAAAGGGATAACAAACTAACTGTGGCGTCTATTGTTATTGGAGCCTTATCTGCCGTTGCTGACGTTTGTATTAGTAACGATGGTTGGAACAAAGGCGTAGCAATTGGAGCCGGAGTCATTGGTGCTGGACTTGGTTGGGCAACGCTTAGCCCTAAAGGAAAGCGACTTATTCTAAAGCATAAACGCAACCATTTGCGGGCAATATGGGAAGAAAAGAACTCAGATGAGTTCCCTCCTATCGTTTGGTACATGCTCAACGAGACCAGATTCACCAACAGCCAGCAATCAACCATGCTTAGAAACATTCGAAAGAGATGGCTAACTTTCACTTTCGAAGACGACATAAAAGAAGCCAATAAATCGGTTTTGTTTAAAAGTGAAGGTGTTTATACAGAAGATTTGCTAGAGACTCGCTCGCAAATTGTGGGTCAATTAAAAGCCACAACTCAACTTCTTAATCAAAACTTTTCTTCTCTTTTAAAGCAGATAAAACAACTATAAAGTTGCTATTATAGCACAACTTTAGTGTAAAAGAAGCACACCAAACAGGTAAGAGCAATGCTATTATACCTGTTTGGTGTGTTAAGTTATGGTAAAATCATACATCTTATTAAAGCTATTGTTGTGCTATAACTGTCTTTTTTTATAAATTTGTTGTACTTAAAACATCAATAATTAGGAGCCTTTCGACATCAAAACACATCTTAATACCACAAAGATGTCCTCACAAACAGATGATAAAAAGACTTCAAAATCAATAGATATGAAAGAAGAACAATTTAGAATTGAATCCGATCTTCTAGGAGAACTTCAGGTTCCAAGCGACGCATTGTATGGCGTTCAAACGCAACGCGGCATTAACAACTATCATATTTCTCGTAAAAAAATGCGTGACTATCCCGATTATGTCATTGCCATCGCTTACGTAAAACTAGCCGCAATTGAAGCAAATCACACACTCGGAGTTATTGAAGACAATATTTCTGGAGCCATTGCGCAAGCTTGTCGAGAGATAATTGAAGGCAAATGGCACGACAATTTCCCCATCGATATGATGCAAGGAGGTGCAGGAACATCTGTCAATATGAATGCTAACGAGGTGATTGCCAATAGAGCTTTAGAAATATTAGGACACGGAAAGGGCGAATACCAATATGTTTCTCCCAACGACCACGTTAACTGTGGACAGTCAACCAACGACGTTTACCCCACCACTATTCGATTAACTTTCATTCGAATGAATAAAAAACTCATCGAAAGCGTTATGAAGATGATTAAGGCTTTGCGTGAGAAAGGTGCAGAATATGCCGATGCTTTAAAGATGGGACGTACACAGTTGCAAGATGCAGTGCCTATGACTTTCGGTCAAGAGTTTAACGCTTATGCCAATAATATAGAGGAAGAGATTCTTAATCTAAATAGAAACGTTAAGCTATTGCACGAGATTAACATGGGTGGAACAGCCATTGGAACTGGCTTGAACGCTGTTCCTGGATTTGCAAAGCTATGCACCGAGAATCTAGCAAAGCTCACGGGAGAACCCTTTGTGCTTGCTCCCGACTTAGTAGAAGCCACTCCTGACACTGGAGCTTATGTGAGTTATTCGTCTGCTTTGAAGCGTTTAGCAGTTAAAGTGTCAAAGATGTGTAACGATTTCCGCTTACTTTCATCAGGTCCTCGTTGTGGATTAAACGAAATAAACCTACCTCCTAAGGCTCCAGGTTCTTCGATTATGCCAGGTAAGGTGAATCCTGTTATCCCAGAAGTAACCAACCAAGTGTGCTTTAAAGTGATTGGAAACGACACAACAATATCATTTGCTGCAGAAGCAGGACAACTTCAATTAAACGTAATGGAACCTGTAATTACTGAAGCTTTGATTGAAAGTTTAACTTGGATGACCAACGCTATCGACACACTTACAGAGGAATGTATTACAGGAATCACTGTAAATGTAGACAAATGTATGAACATGGTGCTCAATAGTATCGGTATTGTTACAGCTCTTAACCCCTATATTGGCTACAAAAACAGCACTAAGGTGGCTAAAGAGGCACTCGAAACCAATCGATCTGTTTACGACATTGTGATTGAAAAGGGATTGATGACTAAAGAAAAACTCGACGAAGCACTCGATCCAAAGCAAATGCTTAATTCTCACGAGTTTATTCATTAAAGAACAATTTGTTTGCTATTGAAAATCAGCGGCATAGCAAACACAAAATAAAAAGAGTGTTTTTACAATCTAAAAGTTGTGCTATTACATGGAAAAAGCAATCCTTTTGAAGTGTAATAGCACTCTTTTTATGTTGTAACGACAATAAGATCAAATCTCAAAAGATAAAAAGACAGACAACTAATCGATTGAGATGAGATCAAAACAGCACAAAGAAAAAGGCAATGAACCTATTTGCATACATCGCAAAAGTTCATTGCCTTCTTTATTTTTATGGAGTAATAAGCTTATGCTTCCTTCTCTTCTTCTATCTTTTCTATCTTTGTTTGTGGTAGAATGAGGTTAAGAATAACGCCTACAAGAGCCGACAAACCAATACCACTAATGGTGAAATTGCCCCAAGTTAGTACGGCACCACCAATTCCAATGGTTAAAGTTACAGAGATAATAATGACGTTTCGAGTTTGATTAAGGTCGACTTTATGTTGAATAAGGTTCTGAACTCCAACGCTTGCAATGGTTCCAAAGAGTAGAAGCATAATGCCTCCGAGTACTGCTTGTGGAATAGACTGAAGCAAAGCACTTAGTTTTCCCATTACAGAGAACACGATAGCGGTGAGCGCAGAAATACGAATTACAGCAGGACTTGTTATCTTTGTGATAGACATTGCACCCGTTACTTCTGAATAAGTGGTTACAGGAGGACCGCCAAAGATAGACGCAAACAAGCAAGCAAGACCATCGCCAAGCAGCGTTCTGTGCAAACCTGGCTCTTTAACAAAGTCTTTTTGAGCCACAGCTCCAACGACATACACATCGCCAATATGCTCAATTACAGGCGCAATAGCCACAGGAATCATGAAAAGAACAGCCTGCCATTTTAACTCTGGCAAATGAAAATGAGCCAAAGAAGGTGGCAATGCCAACCAAGAAGCCTCGTTTACTGCAGTGAAATCTACCTCATTTAGGAAAATTGCAACGATATATCCCGCAATAATTCCACATACAACAGGAACCAATTTAATGAGTCCTTTACCAAAAGTAAGCACCACAACGGCTGTCGCTAACGATATAGCAGCAAGCAACCAGTTTGTTTTTGCCATATTTACACCTGCACTAGAGAGCGTTAAACCAATGAGAATAATCACAGGTCCAATGACAACGGGAGGGAAAAGACGATTAAGTAGATGCTTTCCTTGCCACTTTACCAACGCACTCATAACGAAATAAACAAGCGAAACACCCATTGTTCCCGCCAAAGCACCTGCTAACCCCCACTCTTTGGTTGCCGCTATGATTGGCGCAATGAATGCAAAACTACTGCCTAAAAATATAGGCACCTTACCTTTCGTAACCAAATGAAAGATAAAAGTGCCTATACCTGCTGTAAATAACGCTGTTGCTGGGTCGAGACCAACAAGCAATGGAACCAAAACAGTAGCTCCAAATGCTACAAAGAGGAATTGTACTCCTACAACAATTCTTCGTGTTAAGTTTAAGTTATCTGTGTTCATATTGTCTGCAAATTTACTAATTATTAATGAATAGTGTTATAAATGCATATAAATAATTGCGTAAACATGTGTTTTTGATTATCTTTGAAGAATTATAAAACAGACAAATTAACATTTATGAACTACAAATCATTTCTTGCATGTGCTATTTTTGCATGCTCATCATTATCTTTAATGGCTCAGGATAATATCAAATTATTGGTGGGAACCTACACAAATGGTTCTTCAAAGGGTATCTATTCTTTTGAAGTGAACCAACGCACAGGCGACGTTACGGCTTTAGATACAATCGAGATAACTAATCCTTCTTATCTAACGCTATCGCTGGACGGAAGTATGATCTATGCAGTTAATGAAACAAACGATAAGAATGCATCTCTATCTACAATATCATTTAATACCGAAAATGGCAAGATGCGCTTTATTAATAACGCTCTTACAAAAGGAGAAGACCCTTGTTTTGTAGATACTAACGGCAACATGGTTGTAACAGCCAACTATTCTGGCGGTTCTATGAGTGTTTTTCCACTAAATGACGCAGGCGAATTGAATAATATGACACAGCTATTTAGCGGTGCACAACAAGGTTTTGATAAAGAAAGACAAGAAAAAGGTCACTTCCATTGCGTTCGTTTTACACCTGATGGTAATGGTGTTTTGGTTTCAGATTTTACGGGAGATGCTTTGCTTCGCTATGACTTTATAACACCAACTAAATTAAAATATGTTGGTATTGCAGCTCAATTGCCTAAGGGATCGGGTGTTCGTCACTTCATATTTAGTGGCGATAGTAGGTTTCTTTACGTAATGAGCGAACTAAGTGGCGAAGTAACTGTATTTAATTATAATAAAGGAAAACTTACCCAAAAGCAGACAATAACTACCGATAAGTACAATGCAAGAGGAGGAGCAGACATACACACCACTCCAAATGGCAATTTTTTATATGTAAGTAATCGTCTTAAAAATGACGGAATAACCATATTTAAGGTAAATAAAGCAACAGGATTGCTCACTGAAGTGGGCTTCCAAGCAACCGAAAAACACCCTCGTCAATTCAATATAACACCTAACGGAGAGCTATTACTTTGTGCTTCGAAAGACAATAACACTATTCAAGTGTTCAAAATCAATCAAGACACAGGAGCATTAACCAATCTAAATAAAGATATAAAGATTGACAAGCCTGTTTGTATACAGTTCTATCCTGCTATCATAGTACCCGACACTGGTCTTGGTGGCTTCCAAATTATAGAGCGAACAATTGTACAATAAATAGCAAGAAAATTTCTATTTTCTTTCACTTTATGATATATTGACAAACAAAAAGAAACGATAAAGAATGCAAGATCAGTTCTCTAGAACCCGAATGATATTTAAACGTTCGGGAATAGAAAAGCTACAGCAATCTAAAGTAGCAGTATTTGGACTCGGAGGAGTTGGCGGTTACGTTATAGAAGTACTCGCTCGAAGTGGCGTTGGACATCTTTCTATCTTCGATGATGATGTGGTTTGCCTCACAAATCTTAACCGACAAATATTCGCTTTACATTCAACTTTGGGCAAAAATAAGATAGATATAGCTAAAGAACGCATTAAAGATATTAACCCTAATTGTGATGTTGATGCCCGACAGATGTTCTATCTGCCTGAAAATGCAGATGAGATAGATTTAACTTCGTTCGACTATGTGGTGGATTGCATCGACACTATGGCGGCAAAAATGGAGCTAATAAAACGTTGTACTACTCTAAACGTGCCTTTATTATCGTGCATGGGCGCAGCAAATAAAGTAGACCCAACCGCCTTTTGTGTATGTGATATCACCAAAACAAAGATGGATCCACTTGCAAAGATTATTCGCAAAAAACTTCGTAAGATAGGTATTAAGCATTTAAAAGTAGTTGCAAGCGACGAAAAACCAATGGAGCCATTCTTTGAAGAGGCTGAGATTGAAAGCCAATCGATCGACAATGCCGACACCATTGTGAGCAATCATCACGACAAAAAGGTAACCCCAGCGAGTAATGCCTTTGTTCCTGCAGTTGCAGGTATCATTGCTGGAGGCGAAGTTGTTAAAGACTTGCTTCGCATAAGCACAAAAGAAACAGAACAAAACCTTTCGACATAAAATAAAATTACATAGGAATGAAATCACTTAAAGAACTCTTTAGAATAGGAAAAGGTCCCTCAAGCAGTCACACTATGGGACCTCAAAAGGCAGCACAGATGTTCATTGAGAAGTATCCTAACGCCAAATCGTTCGAAGTTACCTTATATGGTAGCCTTGCAGCAACAGGTAAAGGACACATGACAGACGTGGCAATTGAAGACGTTCTCAACACTGTTGCACCCGTAACTATTGTTTGGAAGCCCAGTGTTTTCTTACCTTTTCACCCCAATGGCATGAGTTTTGTGGCAATAGACGAAAGCGATAAGCGATCAGAAGAATGGATAGTATATAGCGTTGGTGGTGGTGCTTTATCTGAAGGAAAGGCTAATGAAGACGTATTTAATTCCAAAGACCCCTACTCTTTGAATTCTTTACAAGACATTATGCGGTGGTGTTACGACAATGGGAAAGGTTATTGGGAATATGCAGAGACATGCGAAGATCCCGATTTCTGGGATTTTTTAAGCGAAGTATGGAAAGTTATGCAACAAGCAGTTGAAGAAGGACTCAATGCAGAGGGTGTTCTTCCTGGTCCATTGCGCCTTGCTCGTAAAGCAGCAAAATATCATGTAAAAGCTAAAGGCTTTAAGCCTTCACTTCAATCTCGTGGTTTAGTGTATGCTTATGCATTGGCTGTGAGCGAACAAAACGCAGCAGGTGGAACCGTTGTAACGGCTCCTACATGCGGTGCTTGTGGCGTATTGCCAGCCGTTTTATATCACATGTCTCGCTCACATCATTTTAGCGACACTCGAATTATTCACGCAATAGCCACAGCAGGCATCTTTGGTAACATCGTAAAGCATAATGCTTCGATCTCAGGAGCAGACGTTGGATGTCAAGGAGAGGTGGGAGTTGCATGCGCAATGGCTGCTGCAGCAGCATGTCAGCTATTTGGTGGCAGTCCTGCTCAAATTGAATACGCAGCCGAAATGGGCTTAGACACCACTTAGGAATGACCTGTGACCCTGTATGTGGCTTGGTTCAGATTCCTTGTATCGAGCGAAATGCCTTTGCTGCAGCACGTGCTTTAGACTCAAACTTATACTCGGCATTCTCTGATGGTCAACATCAAGTGTCGTTTGACAGAGTGGTTGAGGTAATGAAGCAAACAGGACACGACATTCCTTCTCTGTATAAAGAGACTGGCGAAGGTGGTTTAGCAAAGGGATTTAATTTAAATATGTGCTAAAAGAAATAGAAATCATGGTATGAGTTAAGTGCTTGTACCATGATTTTGTTTTATTGCTGTTACACAAGCGTAAAGGAGTTGAAACTGCTTTGCGCTTTCTCAATATTTAAAAGTAGTTCTATTGTGTGGCAATAGCATTGCTTTTATACTGCAAAAGCAATGCTATTAGAGTGTAATCTCAATGCTTTTAAAAGGAACCACAAAGAGATTGAGCAACAGAACCATAGAAGAAGACACTTCATTTCATTCTAAACAGAAAAAGATAGATTTATAAAACAATACACTCCCACCCTATTAAAATCACAGAAAGCCTCTGTTAGACAAGCATGTAATACCATTTTAAGTGGCAATTCACCCCCAAAGCATAAAAAAATAGTAGTTCATCATAAAAAAGTTTGTAAATAATTTGGTAATTAAAAATAATCATCTTACCTTTGCACACGCTTTCAAAGAGCAACAAGGGCGTTTAGCTCAGCTGGTTTAGAGCATCTGCCTTACAAGCAGAGGGTCGGCGGTTCGAATCCGTCAACGCCCACAAAAAGACCTCATATCTTATGATATGAGGTCTTTTTTTTATCACTGTTATCTAAGAATAGACAGAAAATTTAACTTTATCCGTTTAATTTATTCTTATACTAGCAACGATACAATCGTATTCAAAGACTTAATACTACCGTTAATAAAGCGAAGGAATCACATAAGAAACTCTGTTGCACATTGTAGAAAAAATATATTTAAGTAACAATATCATTAAATATCATCCATCTTCATAACGAAATCAAAATTGCTTAAGGTTTATCTTCGATTCTTTCTAATATAAGATTAGCTCTCATTGCAACCTTTCCTTTTCTATCTTATTTTGATAAACTACTCAAATAATTATATTCTTTCCTATAACGCTCAAGTCGTTCATAATCTTTTTCTGTTGGATTAATAATTCTAGACAGATCCATATTGTGAGTAAGGTCATGCAGTTTCACTGCTGTGGCAAGCTCATTTGTTCCTATTGCACGAATATAACTTTCTCTATCTGGAATTCTTTTATGATTAAGAAGTTGCAATACCATAGCAA
The DNA here is from genome assembly GCF_000163055.2 of Prevotella sp. oral taxon 299 str. F0039. Lineage (GTDB taxonomy): Bacteria > Bacteroidota > Bacteroidia > Bacteroidales > Bacteroidaceae > Prevotella. The sequence continues at coordinate 1,742,231 of NC_022111.1, read as the reverse complement.
GTTCTTCCCTACATTCTCTTGGCAAAGGAGCATCTAAATCCTCTTCCAGCATATCCAGAACTCGTTCTTCGGTATATATAGTATCTTCACTTGCATCGTGCAGATAACCTATTACCTGTTCTTTCCATGTTCTACCCATTAAGGCTACAGACGACAAATGACCGCTAAAATAATCTACACCCGCTTTATCTACCTGCCCTACATGCAAATTCTTAGCTAAATTTGCAGCAACACTAACGATATCTTGCTTAAGTTTTTCTTCATTCATAATGAGTGTCTCGCTAAAATCTTCATTTAATTTTTATTCCATATACATCACCTATCAGAATGCATCTATAAAAAATAACGTTGTTCTCAGTTTATACTCCCTGCTGTTTTCTTTGAGACTTCAATGTATTTCGTTCCCAAAATACACCATCACAATATCCTTGAATATTTCTATTACGATCTGCCATATTTAGACGTTTTTGAGTTAATAGAGCATATTCTTCATTGAATTCAATGCCACAATAATGTCTACCGAGTTTCTTTGCCACAACAGATGTGGTTCCACTTCCTAGGAAAGGGTCAAAAACTACTCCCCCTTTGGGACACGATGCGAGAATAAGCTTAGCTATTAATTTCTCTGGTTTTTGGGTTGGATGGTCTGTATTCTCTGACATCGACCAATATGGCACGCTAATATCATCCCAAAAATTTGAAGGATAAGTCATTCTAAAGTTTCCTTCTTCTGTTTCTTCCCAATCTTTAGGAGTACCATCAACTTTATAAGGCGCAAATACTTTTCTTTTTTGCATGACTGAATCGACATCAAAAAAGTAGTTTTTTTCATTCAGAACACCAAACCAAATGTCCTCCATAGCATTCTTCCAATTTGTTTTAGCTCCTCGTCCTTTCTCTCTTTGCCACGTAATACGATTTTTAACAATAGTATACTCGCTCAATACTTGATAAATTGCGCTTGTGCTTTTCCAGTCACAACACACATATACACTGCCATTAGGTTTTAATAGCTCTAAAACTTTTGGTAACCAACTTTTTATATAGCTAATATAGCTATTGTCGTCTGTTGCCTTAAACTTGAAACCAGCAAAATCTTTTGAAAGATTATAAGGAGGATCAATAATTATCAGATCTGCAAAATGCTTTGGAAAAAAATCAATAACATCAAATAAATCTTGATTAAACGTTTTGTCAATAACATCATCAACCGAGGATTTATCGCTAAGCATAGATAACTCCTTTCTTAACTCTATACGTTCATCTTCTGACAACATTATAGTGCGGTTGCGTTTGGCACGTATTTTCTCCATCTTTATGTATTTTTATTCTCCTTATAATTATAGTCCACCTTTTAATAAATAGAAGGTGTATATGCAAAGATACAATAGAAAAGGATTTATACACAAAGGATTTACTAATTATTTTACACCTCAATACTTTTCTTCTTGCTCAATTAATATCCCATTAAGCTCTTTACTAATTTTCCTCCAAGAATAAAAAGACACAAGATCTCAATATAAAAAAGTGAGTATTCATGCATTTGCTCTCAATCATAAGATACGGATATCTCGCTAATAATAAATAACGTTCATAATATAATACCTATAGTTCAATAACTAAAGCTATATAATTGACACGAAAAAGCATTGTTTTTGCAGTGTAAAAGCATTGCCTTTAGAGACAAAAAGCAATGCTTTTATCTCATATTTTTTAGATAATTATGATCTTAATAAATAAGAAAAGTAGCAACACTTCATGGATAGAATAATATCGCATGAGAGTTGCTACTTTTCTTATGTAAAGGACTTTATACCTATTACCAATGATACTTTTATTTTAATACTTTCTTACCATTGATAATATAAATGCCTTTAGGTAGTTCGTTGAAAGTGTTTTCGGTACCTACTAATACACCATTAAGGTCGTAAACATTGCTAGGAATAACCCTATGAGTGCGAATACTAGATATGCCTGTAGTTTTATCTCCTTCTACAGTTATTACAATTTTAGTTATTTGGGAAAATAGAGAAGAGGCAGTAAACGTTACTTCTTGTGTGTCTGTTATATAGCTTCCGACTTTATTCTCTGTTTCTAAGTTAGTACCCTCGGGTGTTTTAAGCCAACTCTTTGCTTTTTCAAAGGTAAACTCTATCTTCTTAATTTTCTTACCTTGTGGAACTTTAAATGTTAAAGTATTTGTAGGCGGTAGATAAAGCGTTCCTCCTTTCACACGAGTAACTTTACCACTATTTTTATTAATCGTGGTAAATGTAACCTCATCTTGTGTAACTTCTTTACCATCTTCAATCTTTCCTTCTTGTTCATCTTTGGTTGTTGAACTAACATTTGTGATACCCCAAGAGTCTTTGAAATCATTTTTAAAATCAAAAGTAGCTGTTGTTGTAACTTTTTCAGGTGCAACAGGTAGTGGAACATCTTTATAAACCACTTCTATATAAACCAAACGAGTGGTTGAACTACCTCCTGTGAATGTTGCCTTTTGGGCTTGCATCTTAAAAGTAATAGGGTCGTTAGAGCTTGAACCAAAGTCTTCGTCCCAATCTGTACTTTCTTCTTTCTTTATTCCCTCATCGTTTGTAAGATCAAAAGAGAATTGACTGAGTGCTTGAAACTCTATTCTTGTTATCATTTTACCAGCAGGTGCGGTAATTGTTATCTTGTTATCTTTGTAAACCGCATAGTTTTCTCCTTCTAAACGGTTCCAGTTTTTTTCGTTAACCTTTTTGTTTGTTAAAATAAAACCATCTTGATTAATCTCAACACCGTCCTCTATTTTGCCGTTTTCAGGGGCATCATTAGCACTTGCCTTTACTAAATTCCAAGGATTTTTCTTAAAATCAAAACGAATTGAGCCAGCTGCCAATGCGCTGTTTGTAACACCAAACAAAAGAACAATAAGCATAATTGCTCCTGTAAAAAGACTTTTTCTTAGCATATTATTAAAATTTAAACGTTAGATAAATATAAAAAGAAATGATTTTATGTTTTATTTTCAGGCATCAAAACACTTCTTTATATTAGTAATTATTATTTTTCTTAATGTAAATATTATGAGTTTTATATCTATAGAGTTATCTACTTTACCACTCTATTTCCGTTTCTTATCTTTTTATAATTTTCTTTTGAGCTACTATATATACGCCTTTAGGAAGTGAATTAAAGGCAGATAAAGAGCCAACCTCTATCCCTTGAAGATTGTATATCTTATCGTTTGAGGTGTTCGGGGTTATCACTTGTTCGATACCACTTATAACATTAGGCTCTATATGCACAACAATTCTGCGCACTTTACTCGTACTGTTCTTACTTGTATATTTGAGTTCAACCCCCGTAGCCTTACTTGTGTAGTGTGCATTGTCGTAGGATGCATGCACATCATACGGGTCTTGGGGGTTATTTAGGTCGAACGTATATTCGTCTTCAAGCTCAAAATCTACACCAACAATTTTAAATCCACGAGGTGCAGAGATTGTTATTGAATTTTTAGGATATATCACCAAAGAGCCACCAGATAGTTTATTATAATAATTCTCATGAAGTTTTTGATTGGTAATAATTACTCCTTCTTGATTTATCTGTATGGTTTCGTCGAGTTTACTATTGTTGGCACTACCACCAGAAGAGGCAGTTGGTAAGTTCCAAGGGTTCGCTTGAAAATCGAAAAGCACATCTTTTGCTTTCAGTTGTGCAAACAAACAAAACAAAAGAACTAAAACACTTAGGATTTTTTTTGTATTAAAAAGAATCATAACTTATAATATTTTAATGATTTGACATGATGTTTTTAAAGCCATGAGCTTCCCAATTGGCATTTTTATAAGCTTCTATCGACTGTGAAGGAACCTTTAATGTTTTGTTTAAAGGTGTTTTTGCAAAGCTTGTTTTCACTGTGTTTGGAGGCGTATTTGCCATAATTGTAACAGTAGCAAGTTTGCTACAACCCGTGAACGCATTTAGTTTTATGTCTGTTAAGGTAGAGGGTAAAACTATATTTTCTAGCGATGTGCAATTTAAGAAAGTAGCAATATCAATAACAGAAACACCTTCTGGAATATTGATAGACGATAAATTCTTACAATTTTGGAAAGCTCTATTGTGAATAAGATTAACACTTGCAGGTAAAACAACCGATGTTAAAGCGGTACATTCTTGAAAAACTCCACCAGAGACAGCCTTTATTTTGGAAGGAAGTGTAACACTAGTCAATGCCGAGCAGCCACTAAAAGCACGTCTTTCTATGATTTCTAAATTCTCAGGGAATTCTATTTTGCTCAAAGACTTGCAACCTTCAAAAGCATCATCGTCTATGATTAAAAGACTTGCAGGTAGTTTTACATTGTTTAATTTATTGCAGTCTCTAAACATTGTTTTCTCTATTTTGGTAATACCTTCGGGCAATTCAATATCTTCTAACGAGCTACATTTATTAAATACATTATCCTTTAATGTTTTAATGCTTTTAGGTAAGGTGATATGAGCTAACGATGTGCAACCTTGAAACATTGACTCTCCTAACATTGGCAAGCCCTCTTGTAAAACAACATTTTGCAAACTGGTGCATTGAGCAAAAGCATTTGGTGCAATATGGACAAGTGTTTTTGGCACAACAAGATGCTCTAATTTGTGACATTGATAAAAAGCTCCCTCTCCTATACTATCAATTCCTTCAGGAAATACAATAGATTGAAGAGCATTGCAATAAGCAAAAGCATCTTGTGCTATGAATTTTAATGTACTAGGAAATACGATCTCCTTGATGGGAGTCTTCATAAACACCTCAACACCGATACCTTCTATACCTTCGGGAAGTACAATTTTTCCATTGGCAGGAATGCTGTTTATGGGCCATTGCTTAAGGATATGATTTTCTATCACCACATCTTTAGGAAGAGGTGTAACAACTTCACTTACCAAAATGGTTAAAATATCTTGTTCAAGACTTTCATTATCTTTTATTGTAAGATGCGCTATTCCATGAGAAAGTGCCTCTATATGCAGATTGTTACCTATAATTGTGGCTTTTACTATTGATTCATTTTCATTTGTAAGAGTAAAAGATCCACTTCCTGAAGTTAGTTCTATATTCTTCACTTCGCTAGGAGTTAATCTTAGTAATTTGGTTGAAAGACTAAAAGGTACATTTTCTTCACCATCTTTACAGGCGAGGAAACAAGTTATGAACATAACAATAAGAACTGCAAAGTAGCTTTTTTGCTTTATTTTTTGTATCATTTTTTTTATAGATTTGTTAATATACATAAGTAGAAAATATATCTTTATTGCATCTAAAATCGTTCAGAAGATTCTAAACCATTGCCTTTATAAATCAATTTGACAACTTTTCCACCCACTTTCTCATCTTTTTTCGTTACAGATCCTTTTTCTTTATCGGAAACATTACAAATGAATAAGGTAGCACACACATTCTTTGGTGCGTTAATATCTTCTGCTGCAACATACATTTCTTTGACATTATAAGGATTAAACACTATTTGTTTGACCTTATATTGCGCTCCTAACGATAAATAAGGAGTAGTTGAAAAATGATTACTTTCAAAGTTATAAACAAAAATATTTCCTTTATTGTCGCTGTAATACACAAAAGGTTTTACAGGATTTACAGCTATTGCACTGGTTACAAGAATGTTTCCTGTGGCATCAACATCATTTACTAATTGTTCTTTTCCATGCTTATTAGCAGGAACAAAGCGATAAATGTGTGTTTGTTCGCCCTCTTTTGTAACTAAAAGAGCTTGTTGTGGCTCATAACGAGCGTCGCTTTGAGGCGACGAATACACACCATTACAAGCCAAAAGAGCCATACCTTCACCCTTACAAACATAGCTTCCTACCTGTGTTTCACTAAGTCCACTCACATAAATCATACGCTTTGAATTGTTATCAAAATATACTTTCAACATATCTTGAGGCGTTGTATTAAGTGAACAAGCGATATCTGCTAATCTTGTTCCTTGTGGAATTTCGTGCTTACGTCTACCTAATGTGAACTCACGATTATGAGTTAGAGTGTATTCTCGACCTCCACCAACAAAGCAAATCACATCCCCCTCTTTATCCCACATAAAGTTTTGGCTTCCAAAAGGAACAAAAATATGATTAGGAACAAAAGTTCCTTCACCTTTATAGTTCACCTCTGTTTTTACTTTCAACGTTCCTCCATCTAATATAAAGGTGTGTTGTGGGTTATCAGAGCTTATCACTACTTCTAAACCATTTGATAAATCGTTTATATTTTTAGGGTTTGTTATGCCCTCACCTGTCCAACATAAGCTTAAAGGAGTGGCGCCTAAAGAAAGTGTTGGATTCCTTAATTTAAAAACATTGTGAAGTATTGGATAGTTTAGATTATGTAAATCTTTATAGGAAACCACACTTCCTTCATCTGTTTGAGATAGTAATAATAATCCTTTCTCAAAACTATTCAGTACATAAAGCTTAAATTCTTTAATTTCAGTTTTCCCATTATAGAGAACTTTCAAATATCCATCTAATATTCCAGGCGTATCGCATACATATTTTAATGTAGCTTCTTGCCCCACAACCTTATAGTTAATAATCCATTCAAACAAAGCTTTATCTTTCACTCCACTGCCAAAAACTAGTTCAGGAGTTAATTCTAAAGTTTCATTCAGTTGCTTACTATATTCTGATGCTAATCCTTTAATTGCATCAAGAGACGCTGTTTGTTCATGTAAGTCTGTTTTTTCTGAACACGATAAGCATGTTAGAGAGAGTAACAAACTTAATGTCAATAGTTTTTTTGTTATTTTCATTTCGTTATTTGTATAATAAAGTTTATTATTTTTTACACGGGCCAAGTTACAGAAGGAAAAATAATGCCTTCGTATGGATGCTCATTAAAAAAGCTTTTAATTCTTTTAAAGGTTCTCAATATCTCATATTGATGGTCTTTTATCTCTTCTATTGTTAGTGTAGAACCTGTTAATTCTATATATTTTTGATATTTTGCAGGGTGATATTCGCCCAGCCAATAGCTTAATTCCGACCACCATAAAGGCTTTTCTAGTTGATTATTAAATGTGATTGTGTGTGTACTTAATTCTGATACACTGGCAGGTAAAGCTCCTTTATTTGAGATGCGAATCACTATTTTATATGTTTTTTCAAAAGAAAGTGCACTCCTATTTATGTTTATCAATAAGGTGTCGTGCCATAAACCTGCTTTCCACACACGCTCTAAATCGGGTTTTTCTGCCTCAATACCCCAACGCACATTGGTTAAAGTTGTATCTATTGATAAACTATAATGCTTATTGTCAGTACTTACAAATCCTGTTTTCTCTAACACCACCTTCACTTGTATATTTTTTTTGTTAAGAGGTAAGGCACCAAAGGCATAGTGTTCAGACGCTGTTGTAAAGTTAATTCCTTCTTTACCTTGATAAACAAACGACTCATCTGTTGTGCATGAGTTCATAAAACATGCTCCCAAGATGGCATAGAACATCAATAGAATATTTATTTTTTTCATGCCTTTAAGGATTATAAGTTAGGTTTTCAGATACAGGTATCGGCAAAATAAAAGTACTATTATTTGCAGAATGCACCTTTCCATGCAAGCCTTGCAAAGGCAAGTTAAAGCGTTTATAGGTAAAAAACACTTGTCCTTCTCCCCAATACTCTTTTGTTATTTCGTTCACTAACAATTGGGTAAATAGTTGTTTATTGCTTACATCACTCACCTCAATTGGCTTTAACCCTCTCGATACCAGTACTTTATTAAGCATTTTCACACTTTCTTGCTTATCTACATCATAGCTCGCTTCTGCTAATATATAATACATTTCAGGTAAACGAATGATATTAATACTGGGGAAACGCCCTTGTAAAGGAGTTTGTTGTTCATCGTAATCCTTATCATATAGTTTAGATAACACTACAACAGACTTACCCCAATTGGTTAAAGTGAAGTAACTTTGAAAACGATAGTCGTTATTGGTTGCCGTAAAGGTGTGTGAACTAAATATTTTTCGATAATTATCTCTTACTTTATTGAAACGTTCTGTTGCACGAGGAGGGAAACAAGTGTTGCGTACATCTATATACATTTGGGGCGCATGGAGCGCAAATATACATTCGGTCTTTGCGTTGTAACCTCTAAAAAGGTCTAATAATTGCTCTTCTTTTGCCAACTCATAACCTTCTTTTATTACTTTTTTTGCCCACAAAGAGGCTTCTTGGAGTTTATTTTGCCATAGATAAGCACGAGCAAGGAGGGCTTTTACTGCATTATGAGAAAGGTATAAAAACGAGGGATTTCTATGCGCTAACACCATTTTTCCTGCGTCCTTACTTTCTAATGATGTGTAGATACTATCTGCAATGAGTAGGTCTTTGGTAACTAACTCATACCCTTCTTTTACAGATACCACTGGCTGTGGAGCACTACTAAATGTTTTTACATACGGAATAGCCCTACTATCTGCCTGCATTATAGTAGGTGCAAACAAACGCAAGAGATCCAAATGCAGCATAGCTCTCAACCCATAAGCCTCAGCTCTCATTGCTTCAAGTCCCTTTATCTTGCGATGTTCACTCTGTTCGAGCACACTATTCAAGCTAGAAATACAAAAATAAGCCTGCGACCAAATTGCATTTATACGATTTCTCACTAAAGGATGTGTATATTGAAGGTCGTATGTTCGGGTTAAAAAAGTCTCGTTTGCTTGCTCTTCGTTTTCATAAAGTTGAGCAATCTCATCTATAAAACTATATGATAGTTCTTTTCCATATAACGACGGAGCTGCCATCGAAGCATAAACTCCCGCCATTGCATCTACAAACCCTTGCCTATTTTGAAACAACTGCTCGTTATTAAGTAGTCCTGGTGTATCTATATCTACAAAAGAGCACTCCATACAAAGCATTGAAAAAACAATGTTGACGATAATATAAATAAGTTTCTTCATGTTTCTTTTATAGTTTTAGTTGGAAATCAAGCTCATATACATGGGCAAAAGGATAATCTAACCCTCTTTCTCGTTTAATACTTGAGAGGTAAAAAAACTGTCCTAATGAAAAAGAAACTTTCATATCACTCACTTTTAGCTGCTTGCAAAGTTTTTGAGAAAAGATATAACTTAGCATAACACTTGTTCCCTCGAGCGTATATTCTTTAGCAACAAACCTTGAAGAAGGCACAACTGTTCCATTCCAAGCAACATTCCTAAACTTCACGATATCTCCTTCTTGTTTCCAACGAGCAAAAAATGCCCGTTCGTCTACATTGTTCGTTGGGTCTGCCCCCTCTACTTTGGTTGCTAAAGTGTGATTATATTGTGTTGCGCCTAAACGATAAACAAAGGTAGAAGATAATGAGAATGAGCCATAATTGGCATTTAAGCCCACGCTTCCTTGCGCTTTTGGACTAGTATCGCCCACAACGATTCTGTCGTTATAATGATATAAATAGGTGAGAGAACCATCTTTCTTTAAGAACAACTCTTTGCCATTTGCAGGATTGATACCTGCCGATGCCATCACCTTTAAGGCTGTTAACGACTCTCCTTCTGCATAGATTGGCACTGGAAGACGATTTTCTTTGGCTGCATTTTGTGCATTATGATTAGTTAAGGCGTTATTTATTTTGAGAATTTTATTTGTATTATGCGAAAAGGTTAGATAGCCATTTAGAGCAAACTCTCTATTTTTAACGAGTGTTCCTCTTAACGACAACTCTATTCCTTTATTGAGAATACTTCCTAAATTCTGTTTGGCTTCGCTAAAACCTGTATGTAATGGGGTTGCAACAGTCATCACCAAGTCGGTTGTTACATTACGATACAGGTCTAAAGAACCACTTAAACGCTCGTTTAATAGCGAGAAATCTATTCCCAAATTGGTTTTAAGAGTACGTTCCCACTTTAAGTCTTTATTTACCATTGCTACAGGGATTGCACCTATATCCTCGTTATATACTAATCGAGATTGGTATTTATAGCTCAATTGTGCTTGATAAGCACTAAAGCCTATCTTACCTACTATTCCACTACTAGCACGCAATTTTAATAAAGAAAAGGGTGAATGGTGCATAAATGGTTCATTATGTATGTTCCATGCTACACCCATTGTGGCAAAAGGAGCATATCGATGGTTAGAACCAAACTTTGAACTACCTTCTCTTCGATAAGATAAATCTACGAAATAAGTATTCCTAAAACTGTATGTAGCATTTAAATAGGCTCCTAGCAGATGTGCTTTTTCTTGCGATCCTAATGGTGTTGCCCCCTCTGCAAAGGCTATAGATTGCGCCACATCGTTTGCTTTATCGCTCAAAACTCCTTGGGTAGAAAACCCATCAGCTTGACTATTCGTTGCCTGCAGATTAGCTCCCATCACAAGATTTATATGATGTTCTTCCTCTTTTCCTAATAGTTTATTCCAAATTAGAAATGTATTAGCCGAGAAATCACTGGTTGTTCCATGTAAGATGTCGAAACTTCCACGTTTTAGTTTAGGTAAATGAATGAAACGAACTGATAAGGGAGAGTAAAATGTATTATCGTTATCCACACGATATGTGTGAGATGCATTCGCTTCTACACGCCAGTTTTTTCTTAAAACTTTCCTTATTTTGAGATGATTACTAAGATATAAGTTTTTATGATTTATATAACTATTTAGTTGTTGCTCGTAAAGTGGATTAGCCTTTCCAAAGGATAACTCGTTAATTAAATTTCCATCAGTATCATAAGGAGTATCATAAGGATTTAATGTTGCATAATGAGAGAAGTTATTGTATGGGACATCACTCGAAGAGGTATATTCTATTCGACCTGTATATTGCAGAAAAAGTTTGTCCCAATTGCCATAACTAAGACTTACTCGTAAATCTTTACTATTACGATTACTTTTCTTCATCACTCCTTGTGTATAACTTAATCCTCCTAAAAGGCTATATCGAAAAGTACTATTACCACCCGTTAAAGTGATATTATGACGTTGATTGAGTCCTAATCGTAAGGGCATTTTAAGCCAATTGGTATTTATTCCACTATTTACTCTATTGCTTTTTTCATAGTAACTCTTTTGCCTTTCAATATCGGTTTTATCATTTCCTAAGAAAGAGCCGTAAAGTCCTGCTTCTTTTTCGTAAGCAAGTTTACTAGCAGCATTAAGTAAATGATAACTAGAAAGATTGGCATTTGAAAGTTGAAATTGACTTGAATAATCCATTTGTAACTTTCCTTCTCTTGTAGGTGATGATGTAATAACAATAACACCATTAGCTGCTTTTGCTCCATAAAAGATGGTTGCTGCTGCATCTTTTAAGATAGAAACTTTCTCAATGGAACTTATTCTAAGATTAAAAACAACACCAATATCTACCTCTACTCCATCTAAAATAAATAAAGGGAGGTTTGTATTGTTTCCTTCAACAAAACCACTGCGCCCTCTAAGAAGCATTTCTGGAATAATATTGGGATTAGAACCTTGCTTTATATTTTCATTTAATTCAAAACCTGGGGTGTTTCGGGCAATTAAATCTAATAAGTTGGTGTTTACTTGCTGGCTTAATTGTGCCTTATCGATTACGAAACTTGAGCCTGAATAGCCTTCTTTGCTTTTATTCACAAAACCTGTTATTACTACATTTTGTAGCTGTTCTGTATTTTCTTTTAGCACAAATCGAAGCGTATGCTGGTTGTTTTGCAGTGTTTGCACCTGCTCTTGATAGCCTAGGAAACGAGCTGTAAGGGTTATTTTTGAGATATCATGAGAAAACGAAAAGGTAAACCCTCCATTCACTTTCGTAGTTGTTTGAGCTATAACTTGATTATTTTGTTGAGCTATAACTAATGCTCCAACAAGTGGTGTTCCATCTTCGGCATATACATTTCCTGCTAATGAATGTTGAAATGTTTGTGCATATAATTTGGGAGACACCAAAGATGTTATCCATAAATAGCTACAAAATACTAAGAGTCTATATATATAATAATGTAAAAACTGCTTCTTCAATGGTTTCTTGTTATGATCCTAAATTTTTGGGTGCAAAGATAGCAAAATAACTGATATTACAAAATACTTAAAAATAGTGATTTTTTTTTTTGCTTTTTACGAGTCTTTCTTTGAGGTTAGAATGTACAATAACAAGTATTTTTTATTCTATTATTCTTGCCTTAACATAAAATACATTTGAATACAATAAGATCTGAATTCTGAGGAAATAACATTAAAGAATTATATCATTTAGATATTCAATTTAAGCTATTTTTGATGTCGCTATAATAGCATTGATATTACGATGCAAAAGTAATGCAATTAGGCCTTAATAGCAATGGAATTAGTAGACAAAAGCATTACTTTTTTTGTAGGATTTATAAGTTTTATAAATTAAAAGACATCGCTAAAACAACAATACTTCTTATGTCTCGCTTGTCTTTTCTATGTTAATATTGTCCATAAAATGCGAAGAAGCCATTCTACAATACCATTTCTTTTTATCTTATAAGATTTTATTATAGAAAGATATTAAGTGGATATTAAAATGTTAAAGATAAAAATCCTACTACTTATTTCTAGGTATTTTATCTTTTTATCTTTATGTTTTGTTCTCTATTCTTTTTTATATTTAGTGAAGCAAACATTTTATTCTCATTTTCTTGAATTGTATTCATTGCTAAAAGTAGAACCAACATTGTGGATGAATTATAATACAGAAAAAATAATAAATAACTTCTGTAAATAAATAGAGGTAATAAAATGCATTAAACTATCAATCACATGAAACTTGTATTGTATGTTTATAAAAAAAAATAAAGGCAATATATTTTTGAAACATATTGCCTTTATTTGAAATAACTAAAAATTTGTTTTGGTTATTTATTGATTTACAAATTGAATTCTCTTATTAAGTTTATCTAATTTCTTTTGTGTCTTTTCTATTTTCTTCTCTAGTTTTGTCAACTTTTTTTGTCCACAAGCCAACTTAGCATTCCACTTTCGCACCTCTTTTAATGCTTTAACATGTGCTTTTGCTTCTTTAGCTGTGCTAGATGCATCGGTAGTTGAATAAGTTGAAATGTTTGTATTGGCTTTTGCATTTGCCTCAATTGCTTTACTCTGCCATGTTTGCACATCTGCTAAAACCTTTTGATAATTAGTTTTAAGCTTATTCAAATCGGTGTTAAGTTTTAATACTTCTTGCTGTGCTTTGAGTCTTTTAAGCTCTGATTTATTCTCTGCAAAAGTGTAAGTAAAAGTAAATAGCATCACTAAAAATGCCAAAAATAAATTCTTCATACTGTTTGTTTTAATTAAATATTGCCCTATTTATATAAGTTATTGATTACAAAGATAGTAAAATATATTGAAATGAACAATACTTTTTTCTAAGTTTAATTCTCTCTATCTTTCTCTATGCTACTAAAGCACATGTTGGTATCTCAAGAAATAAATAAAAGCTCCCCAATAAAATGAGGAGCTTTTATTTTAATATTTATATACTTTCTGTCCATTCACTATATATACACCTGCTGGAAGTGATTGCCATGGGCTTTGTTGACGAATACCTTGCAGGTTATAAATAATAAAAGCTTTCTGTTTTGAGTTTTCTATTGTCTTAATTCCTGTTGGTGGAGCAATGCCATAGACCTTTAAGTAACGTGGTGTATTACTATCTATGCCTATATCAATGCGATTATTATTTTGCTCTAAATAAGCATATAACTGATAAAGCTGGTGTTCTTTTAAGCTAGAAAGATTTAAAACAGTCTTTGTTATATCAGAAATATTAAGAGTGGAGCTAGTCAATAACAAGTTATTGATGCTTGCCAGGTCTAGCATTTCACCTGTTTCTAAGTCTTTTGCACAATAAATAAGATTTCCTTTACAAGTTGAAATTCCGCCAACATCGGTCATCTTTAAATCCATAGAAAGAGCCACTTCAGTTTGATCTGCTCTATTAATCTCTTGTAAATACGTGGGCTGATTATTTATATAGAGTTGCATTTTCCGAACAGAAAGTAATCCTTGAGAAGGCTTAGGAAGTACTTCTATATCAAAATTTTGCAATCCTTCGACATCTTGAATATGTTGATTTCCTTGACTATCTCGATATATAAACTGTACATTCATTTTGTATTTTCCTGCAGAAATACTATCCTTTAGTCCTTCATCATTATAAGAAGAAGGAATATGAAGGGTTAATTGAGTCGTTCCATTACGCTGTATCACACTCACTTCTGAATTCATCGGAGGTGCATACAGGCGTTTTCTGTTAGTGCCTGCTAGTGTAAAGCGAAGATGTCCTCGATATTCTGTGTTGGAAATATTATGAATGGAGAAATTTAGATTACCTCCTTGAAGTCCATTTTCATACACATTTCGAATTAAACTAGGGCTATCTTGTAATGTAAATATGGGGTTCGGTGTTGGCGATATAATTGTAAAGCCTCGATTTTCCACCCTTATTTGTGCTTCGATTGCATTTTCAAAAGGTTGCCATTCTCCAAAAACATCTACTCCAGATATTAGTGCTTTAGAAACAGGAACGACACGATAAGTCCCTGTTTCTAGGTCGGATAAATCCCACATCCATCTTCGTAAGGTCATTCTCTGGGTTGAATTATCTAAAATAAGATTAAAAGGATATGAGATTATTTTTACTAAATCGTTTTGTTGATTATAAAAAGCCACTCCAAGATGGCCTACAAAAGATTTAGATGTACCTTTTTTTATTTTTGTAGTACCTATATCATAGAGTTCAACAATGACACTTTTATCGTTGTTAGAACTGTTCTTATTAAAAGAAAAGGTTTTTTCTGAATAGAATGTGAGACGCTTTTGAGAATCATTAAATAGTTCGTGTTGGCCATCACGAGGTCTTAATAATATCATTTCAGGGTCAACCCAGTATTTACCATTACCACCTCCTTCTCCAACTTCACCAACTCCTATCACAGAAAGGTCAAAATATCCATTATAGAATCCATACCAACCCCAGTTTACATGCACAAGTCCTTCTTCATTATATCCATCATAAACCCAAGCATGTGCGCCTCCTTTCCCTAAAACAGGATATCCTTTAGACAGTTCTTGTATAAGTTCTTCACGAAAAGTATTTGCACTCATACCTAAATTGCGGAAGTATTTTATATCATATTGAAAAGAATCTCGGAAGGCAATGGCGGCATCTTTTATGTATGCCCCACTACTATTTAGGCTATAAAGCATATTAACTGCAGTTCCAGCATCACGCATTAGAGTTGCAACCGCAGAAGCACTAGGACCTTTTTTCTCGTTATTATAAGTTTCTTTCATTAAATCCCAATCATAACTATCTTTTATTTGTGATAATTCTTGGGTATCTACAGGTGCATTTT
This sequence comes from Prevotella sp. oral taxon 299 str. F0039, assembly GCF_000163055.2. Classification (GTDB taxonomy): domain Bacteria; phylum Bacteroidota; class Bacteroidia; order Bacteroidales; family Bacteroidaceae; genus Prevotella. Next base: position 1,726,839 of record NC_022111.1, on the reverse strand, counting down.
TATAACGTTTTTGGGGCCATTTGTGAAAATACATGATCTGAGACATTGCAGTTGCAACGCAACCAGTAAGTGTACGCTTTGTTCTTTCTTGTGGAGTATAATTATTATAAGGTGTTGCTTGCCCCCATTTTGTTTTTGTTAATGGTTCTACTGCGGCATACTTTGTAATCTTAGGAGCTGTTATTTTACGTTTTCCCTCACGCACCTCTTTCACTATTTGCGTATAGTTTTTGAGTAAATCTACCATAGGTTGAGGCAATACTGCATTTTTCATATCCCCTTCTTCACTATATGCCACGAGTGAATTCATTTTACTTTCACCCGATATTATAACAAATCCTTTCCCTTTGGCATTATCAAATAAGTAAAAGGAAGGATTTTTTTCATTATCTATAGCTCGAGTTACAGCTGTAGATTTCTTAAGAATTGGATTACTTACATATTTAGATGCTAACAGCAAAGCCTGAGACTTACTAATTGGTTCTGCAATAATACTAGTATTAAATGCTAGCATTAAAACAAAACAAGCTAGCACTTTTTGTATTTTATGACAATATTTCATTTTGAGGATATATCCTTTTATTATTTTTCAGTTCTGCAAAGATACAAAAAACGAATGTAAGAACAAACAAGAACGCTTGTTGGCTCGTAACATGAACAGCTTATCTTTATCTTATTTTTATTTTAACATGAATGCATTGCACCCACGTTTAATCGTTGTTTTCTTTCTTATTATATACCAAAAGGATTTGCAACCCATCATAAAATCAAAGCTAACAATATTTTTCTTATAATAATGAGATGAACATAGTTTCGTTATTGATTCCTAAATATACATTATCCACCCTCTGAACTCAGAAAGTGGATAATGACAAATGATAAGCAAACTACTTTAACGAGAAAGAATATAAGAGGTTAAAGGTTTAAGTGTACCTTTCAATATTCCATGACTTACAACAAAAGTATTTTGATAAACCACGTCTTTATACTTCCCATTAGGCAACATAGTAGCAATACTTATGTTTTGAGGCGCAGAAGAAATATTTATAAGAGCTGTTCCTTTTTTTCCTCTCATCACCTCTACCACCTTACCTTCATTCGCATAAATTATCGTTTCTTTTTGTCCATGCATTGCTTTTCGAAATTTATTAACTGCCACAACCTCTGGATGAAGAAAAGCATCATTACCTTTTTTGCCAACAATATTATTACCCCATACATTATCTAACGTACTACCATCAGGACGACTATAAAACAATGGTGTACCAAACTGACGAGCAGTGATGAATACCCAGCCCATACGAACCTGCGAATCTGTCAGACCTGCGCTTTCATGATCATTACAATAAGTATCATGAGACTCTACCCAAGTGATCAATTTCTGAGGTTCTACAGGGTGACAATAGTTTGTTATATCATTGATCTTCCACTCATGACCCTCAAGTGCATGTCGTATACACCAACCTAAAGTGCTTGCTGTAACGCCTCCGATCATATCTGCATATTCTTTTTCTTTAACATTAGCATCTTGCAACACCTCACCATACATAAAAAGACTATCATTCGGAAGAGCTAGTCGCAACCCTTTAACATCTTTACGTCCTGTTACTACATCCCAAAAGTCGTTTTCGGGCGATTTTGAGTCTTTCGGATCGCTAGGTAAACCGATGTGTTTTGCTGTATCATAACGGAATCCACGAACGCCACAAGATAGTAAATCATTTACGTATGTAAGATAATAATGCTGAAAGTCTGGGTTTTCTGTATTTACATCAGGCAGTCCTCCCATCTGTCCCGTTGTACATTGCAAGCGATCATTATAATCTTTTATTTCTGTTAAGCCATTCGCATGGTATAAATTTTCGTGTCCTCCCACCGCTAAATCTAAAGCATCTTCAACTTGGCAGTCGTTAACTGCAGTATGGTTAGGTAGCACATCCACTATAATACGTATGCCATAACGCTTAGCCTCTTTGCAGAGTGCTATCAAATCGTCACGTGTTCCCATTTGATAATTACCGATCTTCCAATCTGTTGGTTGATATTGATAATACCATTTACCATGTCCATAGAGTTGATTACCTCCTCCTTTATCACCTTTAACCTCAGTTACACAATGTTGGGCAGGCGAAGTTTGTACAATTGTGTAACCTGCTTTCGCTATTTTAGGCAGATTCTCTCTAATAGTATTAAATGACCAGCACCAAGCATGTAATATAACTTCATCATTAGATACTGTTTTATGAGCTTTAATTCCTTGTAAAACCAAACAACTAAGAGCCATTATCAAAAAAAACTTCTTCATTTTTATCATTAGGATTATTTTTTATTTTATTATTACCATTTATTGCGAAGATATAAAATAACTTACCAAAAAGCAAAAGAATTTATTCTTTTTACTTCATAAATAAATGATATTATATCTACTTTTATATATCTCTTATCTGATAACTTCTTTTATTGTATATAATTAAACACACTCTATTTATAGCATTTTCTTTCTAAAAAATAGGGAAACAGATACTACAAGGCATCATCTGTTACTTATTTGCACAAGCCGTCTCACTTAAATCCAATGCAATGGAGTCTGATTTCATTCTTTTTCAAAAAAGTCATTTGAGGTGTTGTACTAAGCCATTCTGCCCTTATCTCCCATTTATTTAGCGTTCACCGCTATGCCTCTACGCAACATATCGTCGGTTAAGGGCTTCATACGGCGAAGGAAATCGGTATAATTTCGACGCTCGGGCATACTCCAACCTGCTTCTGCAAGAGCTGCCGCACGTGGGAATGTTTGATAAAAAAGACGCTCGGTTGAGTTGATACTCTCACTCCATAGCGTTCCACTAACGCCCATCAAGGTGTTACGAACAAAGTTGTTGTCTTGTCCCCACGCAGGATCTAGCTTGTAAGTCTGTTCTAACGAGGTTGCAGGCATACCCCAATTCACTTCGGGCATGTCGCCTTTTTTCTCGGGATAGTCTAGATAACAATGCTCACCAGGGCAAAGCATTATCTGTACATTGTTGCGAACAGCAGCGTCTATGGCTGTTTTTGTTAATCCATGTCGCCACGCATACACCACACAACCAGGCTGAATTGTTTTAAATTCTTGCTCATACCAATACATAGGTTTCTTTCCTAACAACTTAAGTTGATGAATAATGCGGTCGAAAAGATATTGTTGTAGTTCCCAATTCTCTTTAAATCCCTCCTTTTTCTTCAACTCTGTACATGCAGAACAATTGCTCCAAGCACCTAATGGGGGCTGACCTGCTTCGTCACCACCTAGATGTACATAGGGAGCAGGGAAGATATCAGCCAATTCTTTCAATACATTATTAAAGAATTCGTACACAAATGGCTCTGCAGGACAAAGCAAATCGTTGCTAACTCCGCAGGTTAGACGAATAGGAACAGGCTTTTTAGCACACGAAAGCTGTGGATAACAATGTATTGCAGCCACTTCATGACCTGGAAGTTCAACCTCTGGAATCACCATTACATGATATTTAGCTGCAAATTGCACCAATTCTCTCATCTGATCTTGTGTATAATAACCGCTAATGCGTGCTGGCATGTCGTCCATTCCAATGCGATCGGACGCCTTTTCGATGAGTTCGGGATATTTTTTGATTTCAATTCGCCATGCTTGGTCGTCTACTAAGTGCAAATGAAGTGCGTTATACTTGTAGCGAGCCATTTCAACAACATAGCTTTTAAGGTCTTCAAAGGGAATAAAATGACGCACAGGGTCTACCATTAGCTCACGAATAGCAGTGCGAGGTTGGTCTTTTATGTGTAAAGCGGGAATCTCTACAGAGCGAGCAGCAACGCCATTACCAATACAAAGTTGCTCGAGTGTCATCAATCCGCAGAACACTCCTGCTGCGGTTTTACCCTTAATCACCACTCCTTTATTTGAAATATCTAAGGTATAAGCCTCATCATTGGTGAGAGAAGCATCGAGTTGAAGGCGAACTACAGCTCCAACACCACGACGTCCTTTAGCAAATACGGTGCGTTCTCCAAGTATTCGCTCTGCTTGCATCTTCTCATTTGCCAATTCTTGAGGTGCTTCTACCCCCACAACCTTTGCCCATTGAAGTGGAAGAAGGGTGTTTGTTTTAGCTTTCTTATCTGAATTTTTAGTAGAATTATCGGCAGAATAAACCTCAAGTGTGAGCGGACGAGGTACTAGTATTTGTTCGGGACGACACACGTTCGCCTCTTCTTGCTTTCCAAAGAAATGTCGCCAGCCCTGAGCCTTGCGATATTCTTTGCGTGATTGAGCAGGAACTATGAGCTGAACTTTATTTAAGTCGATTCCATCGAAAGCATTATCGGCACAAACTGGGGGAACCGTTGCCGACAAACGCACAACACGTAGCCCACGGCAATTGGCAAAAGCGAATGCTCCTAAGCGTGTTGAGCCATCGAACGAAAGCTCGGTTAGCTTGCTACAACCATTGAATGCAGCTGCACTTACAACCCTTGTTGTGGCAGGAAAGCGCAATGTTCCTTCGATATTTTTGCACGCAAAGAATGCTTGAGTTCCCACTGAGTCGAGTTGAAGCGGTAAGATGAGCGATTGAAGACGATAACGTGAGTGCATTGCATTACGAGGAATAACTCTGCAATTGGTTGTAGAAAGGTCGAGAGCAGTGTCGTTTACCTTTATATCTCGCAAGGTTCTAAAGTCTTGTGCATAGCCAGATGCACTGAAAAAAGATAACGCACAAGCCACCAAAGCAGGCTTAACAAAACCCTTTGAATAGGGTTTCAGTGGCAAAAAAGTCTGCAATAAAGTCTTTAATGAGGTCATTTTAATTGGAGTCATTTTAATTGTTTGGGTTGATTTTCGTAATAATATAGAATTCTATCTATTTTTGTTCTGCCATACTTACAGGTGACTTGCATTGCAAGCACATCGAAACACCTGAATAAGGTGTATGCAGGAATGACAAAGATACAAATAAGAATCGAATTGCCCACATCTTTTATCAACATTATTCTTCCCTATAAAGAACTTTAAGAAGTGACTATTGATAAACAAAAGAGAAGAAATATTTTTCCATTTTTTAAGCATCAACCCTCCAAGTATATTCCACTTACAATCCTTTCGCACACATCTTTTTGTCCACTCTCGTGCTATATCAAAATAAAAGCATTGAAATTGTCTACCAATCTCAATGCTTTTAGGGGGTAATACCAATTCTTTTACAACGCAAAGTCAATCCTTTTGCAACACAAGTGCTACTATGCGGAGAAACAAAGGCAAAGCATAAGGACAAAAAGAAAGTTCTTTTATCTTATCCATCACGATGCAACTCTTGCCCACAAGCGTCTTCTTACCCTCTTCTTTGAATGAAAAGAGAAGAAAAAACGAGGTGCAATAAACAAATAAGCATTGCTTTACGCTCCTTTATGAAAGGAGTAAAGAACGGATAATAGTACTAATTTTCTCCTTCTTGTGGTTTCTTTCGCTTCGAAGCACCTTTCTTCCAGAGATAAACTCCTAAGCCTAAGAACACCACTAAAATGGCAATCATTTGCAAACTATATTTCTCTGGCTCCACCCAAAACTCACGAAAGAAGTTTATTCTGCCTAATATTTCAACCGGAGTCCAAAAGATTATCACCGTAGCAATAGCCATACGAATATTGCTTCCCCATGCTGCTAGTTTCAATTCTCGCTTAAACATGAACACAGAACCTATGAAACAAGCTAGTCCAACGAGGAAAGTTACAGGGTGATGGTCGCCTAAAAATCGCTTATCATAGCAGAACATCAAAAGCAAATAGAACGCCCAAAGCATCATATTGATTTCCATAAAGGTCACAATACTTGTGTGGCGGGTCATTGGTTGTGTTACAATTACCTTGCGTTTGTCTCTAAAACACACCTTTTGAATCCACGTTATGAAGTCACATCCATTCTTTGTACTAAACACATACATCACCATTGTCATCATCCACATACCAAATGAGGCAGGCATAATGAGGTATTCGGGTTTAGTTACGACGACATTGTTTTCTATTTCGGGTGGAACACCATAACGACGAGCATAATAGAGGAAAAGAAACTCTACCCAACCTGTCCAAAAAAGTAATCCTCCAAACAACCCCCAAAGCGTTTGTCGAGTATCTCCTTTTGCAAAAACACCCATTATAACCATCACTAAACCAACCAAACCTAGTATAAATCCAGCAACATGTACAGTATCTTCACTCATGAATTTATCCATTATGGTCATTAAGGCATGGCCTAAAGGCATGGCAAATAATACTAAAAAGAAAGAAGCCAAGGTCCTTCTCCAATAATTATTTCTTACTCTTGTTTCCATTTTCTTATTTTAATTCGTCACAATAATAACTTATCTGTCCGCCTGTATCGCCTATTTCGACATCGGCTTTATACCAACTTATAATCTGAATTTTAAAGTATTGCGTTCCATTTGCTGTGCGCACGACATAAGTATGCAATGAAGGTGCATACACAGGAGGCGGTCCTGTGAAGCTCATAGCATTGGCTAAGATTGGATTTGCATTTGTTTTAGTGGTTACGGGACCATTGTTTGGATCGAACCAAGGATTTTGTTGAAAGTCTAGATGATTGGCAATTAAATGTTTATTCCAATCATTTCGAGACATAGTGATGGTTACTGTGCTATCGTCTACTATCCAATTGAGATTAGAAGGCAATTGAGAAACGGTCTTCCATTTATCGTATTCGCCAGAACCAAGATCGATTGCAGCTCCCTTTCCTTTACCCGACGTTCCGCTATTGGTGCGAATTCTATATCCACAAAAGGCGATATCCCAATCTAATCGGTCTTTTTGTGCCCCTTCAACAATATCTTCATTCACCCTATTTCGATTGAACATCTCTCCTGTTCGCAAATTGATATACAGCCAATCGTTGGTTACTCCTGTTGAATAACCAGTGACTCGGGGTAGCACTTTGCCTGTAAAAGGCTCTGCATCATAGTCTGTACAAGAGCTTAAAAGCGCAAAAAGGAATATAAAGAGATTGATTTTCATTTCTTATGCTTTAGTGATTTAAGAATATCTTCTACTAAAAACTCTACTTGTAGGTAGCCTCTTGCACCAGAAGTGGCAGGAACATTAAACAAAGTTATGCCAGAACCTAAGGTGCGAGGCACATAATTAAAGATGTTATCTACACCCATTGTGAGCTTAACTTTATTATAAAACGTTTGAACCACTGAGAGATTGCAAAGAACATAAGTAGGAAGTGTGCAACGAAAATAAGCATCATAGCTCTTATTATGTTCTTCTACCCACACTCTATCTTGCACATCGAAATTCTTTTCACCCATGATTGAGGTGCTAAAAATGGTTTTCAGTCTATAATTAGGGCGATTTAAGGTGTAATCTATACTTGCTGTTGCAGCGTGAGGAGATGTGGTATTAACCTGAATGCCTTTTTGTTTGCTCACATTTACATAGCTATAAGTGGCATTAAGCATGAAATTGTCTGTTAATCTCCATTTCATTATCGCCTCAACTCCTAACATTCGTTGTTTATTGAGGTTTTTATACTCGAAATTATACTGCATATCATAAATGCGCCACACACCTTCTATCTTCTTATGAAAGAAGTTTCCATAAGCATTTACATTAATAAAGAATCGGTCTTTGCTATATTCTGTGCCCAAAGAAAAGTAGTTATTCTTCTCAGGTCTAAGCTCTTCGCTTCCTCTTATTTGAAACATTCCTAAATGATCCCAGTTAAAAAAGAGCTCTTTTATGCTCGGTGCGCGATAACCCATTGAGTAGTTAGCACGTAATGCCCAATGATCATCAGGTGAATATTTAATGGCAATCTTCGGCATCCACATAAATCCAAACGCTTTAGAGAAGTTTGTTCGCACTCCAGAGGAAAGCATCCAATGCTCATTAACAGTCCATTCATCTTGCAAGAAATATTCTGTTTCGTGCAAAGAGCGTGTTGTCATTCGTCTATTTACAAAGCGATCGCTCGTTAAATCGTCTGTTATATGCTCCACACCGAGTATGATGTTATGCCCAGAGAAGTAGTTACTTGTGAGTGTTAAACGTGGTTCAAAGATCTTACTTTTATACACTTTCTTCCTTTCATCAATGCGTTCGTGTCGTTTAAAGCGGTCATAAAAGTCGCCATGTAGACTTAAATTAAGCGTAAACCAATCTTTTATATCGTATTTAGCCTTAACTCCTGCCATGAAATCACGACTTTGTGAGAAGGTCATATCTTGTATTAAATCATACGAATTCATGAAGAACAGCGAACCATAAGCCTGCAATGAGAGGTTTTTAGTTGGTTCATAGTAAAGCTTTTGAGCAACTGTTAGGTGTTCAGTACCTTCTATTCCCATTGGAGAACGCGCTGCAATACCTGTTAAAACAATGTCGTGAGGTAAGAAGGGGTTGGCTTCTTTTGTATAAACCTTTTTGTCTTTATCTGATTGATACATATAAAAAGCATCACTTGAGCTATACCATACATCTGTTTGCGATGTGATTTTACCTTGTTTTATGCCTGCGGATATCCACGATTGGAGGTTTGGTCGATCGCTATTTTTCTCGAACATATAGAGGAAATCCTTAGGGTTTGGCTGCTTATAGTTGCGTTGATTCATTTGAGCAAACCTCACTCCCGCTTGTATGTCCAATGGTTTTTGAGTCTTTTTCGATATAAGATTGATGACAGCACCCGACGCTCTGCTGCCATAAAGGGTACTACTGGCTCCCTTTACGATTTCTATTCGATCTATTGCATGCAGATTAAAGCGTTCATAATCGAGGTTTCCAGCCATCTCTCCAGTCATTCTTTCCCCATCTTGCAGAAATAATACATGACGAGCGTCTAACCCTTGCATTGAAATTTCATTGCCAAAACCCACCTTTTGTATGTTCATTCCAGGCGTTTCCTGCTGTAATGCGTGTTGTAAGTCGCTGTATCCTGCATCTACAAGTGCCTTTCCGCCCAACACTTGTGTAGTTATTGGCGACAACTTAATAGGTCTTTCTGTTCGAGAACCAGTAACTACAACCCCATTAAGATGCATAACGTCTTCTTTTAAGGTGATGTTTAGGTCTTGTTCGGTAGTAGATAATGTTCCCGATGTGGGGATATAACCCATTAAACTCACCCTATAATAATATAAGGTGTGTTCCTTTTCTAAATTGATGATTGCTTTTCCGTCGTTATTAGTGATAGCTATTAAAGTGTCGGTATGTGCTTTATTCGGTGAAAAACTCACCTTAGCACCCACTAACAATTGTTGAGTTCCTGCTTCTCTCACCGTTATTTTCACCACACGTTGTGCTAAAATATTGATAGAAAGAGCAAGAAACGACAGAATAAAGAGTAGACTTTTCTTTCGCATATTGATTTTATAATAAAAGAGAAGAGGGAAAATGCGCTTCTCCTACTTCTCTTTTATTTTTCGTTCTAAGACCTATTACAAACCATGTTCTTTTTTATAAGCAGCAAGGTCTGCTTCGTATTTTTTTAATTCGGCTTCGTAATTATTGATACGAGCTTTGTCTATGGGTTGCAAAAAGCATTCAGAACGCACATTCATCATGTTATAATCAACAATAAAGTTAATCTCATGGGTCTTCACATTGTAGTAACCCTTCACTGAACTACCTTTCATTGGCCTTGGCTGTCCGCCTTTTCCTAATGCGAGATAACCATCTTCGCCCACAAATTTTATCCAATTATCGCCTTTATACTCATTCTTTTCCCACGAATTTAGCTGTATTATCTTCACGTCACAATAGTAGGTTATACTGAAAGGCATTTGACCTACAGTGAAATCTTCTAATCTAATGGTGAGCACATTCTTGTCTGTTTCGCTCCAACGGAAATTAAATTTGGTAGGACAGCCTTGTGGTAAGAGTGTTTTATTTACTCCATTCATCGTTGCATGAGTACCTAAAATAATATCACCATTTAGATATTGGTGTGCCATAGCTACTAAATCTTCAGATGTATCTTTCTTTTCTAAGTTGTCATCTGATTGACATGATGCAATAAGAAATAAGAAACTGAAGATAAACAGATACTTCATATTTTGCAAAATACACTTTTTCATAGCTTTTTTTTATATTAAACATGAGGTACTATATCAGTGAGTTTATCGCTAAATAAACCTCATGTATAGTTTATATTTGGTTTATTTTATTGTATAATAATTGATTTAAACGAGAAACTACATACTATTTTTTCATTTCTCTTTATTCGTTTTTGATTAAAATGAATGTTAATTCATCTATTTTTATTAGTTCTTTTTCCATGCAACAGCTCCATAGTCAGGTTCAGCATATGCCTTTCCATCACTACAATACTGTCCATACTCTTTAATAAACTCTTTAAAAGCAGAACTTTCCAGTGTTTTCTTAGAGACTGATACTGATACTTGTCCTTCTCCTTCAGTTAATTTTGTTACTTTTTTTGTCTCTGAATCATAATAACTATTTAGTTTTGGATAAATCACCTCAGTGTTATCTAAAAATACACCCAACTCTCCTAATGTAGTAATTCTGCTTAAATCAACTTTCTTTAGCTTGGGTAAGTCTGCTAAAATCATGCGAGCCGTAGAGCCTTTTCCAGGATTTGCAAGTGTTATAGTTTCTAAATTAGGACAATGTGCAAGATTTAAAGCATTATCAAACATAGGATGAAAGTCCTTAATATCTTGATTACATATTTTAGTATGTGATAAATCAAGCTGTTTAATGCTTGAACATTTTACAAGACCTAAAATACCTAAAGAGGTTGCCTTTGAGAAATCAATTCCTCCTTCAATTTCAGTTGAAAACAAAACAAATGCATTTATGTTCCCACGTGGCATTAAATATCCCACTTTATAATTTTTTCCAGTGTCTAACATTACAGTGAATTTTGTCAAGAAAGGATTGTTTATGAAATATTCTACACCCTCAATAGATCTTGGATTTTCTTGCTCCTCAGGCAAATAAAGAAAGATGTTTTGACCTTGTTCTCTAAGTTTTGGCATTTTAGAGAAGTCTATATGATTTTTATCTATAAACATACTGGGATATAATGTTTTGAGATATGCACAAAATATAGGGTCTGGAATTTCTCTAACAGTAGTATATTTTTCCAATTTGCCTGTAGAATCAGCCATTTTAATATCGGTTTCTTGTCCTTGAAGCATATTAAAAGGCATCAAATCTTCTACGTTATATTTTGCAGAAGCAGGTAGATAAAGTTTCTTTAAAGGGTGAAGAAGCGTTGTTTTAAGCTCGTCATTCTCTGTTTTTGTTTCTACTAATCCTTCAAAATCATAAATGTTATTACCTGTTAAGTCTACACTTGTAATTTGAGAAGGCAAGGTAGAAAAATCAAATACGGGTCCATAATCATTGTTAGAAAGCTTCACTTCTTTCAAATTTGGCAGAATATCCAAACCCGAAAGGTCTGTAAGTTTCGTACTACTAAGATCGAGTGAAACGGTAGAATTCGCAAGGTCGTTCAATTCTAACTTTCCTTCTTTATCGAAAGAGAAACCCTTTGAGGTAAGAATGTTTCTCAACTCGATATTTTTTAGTACATTAGCACTAAATGCTGGGCCATCATTTTCGCTACAAGAGCTAAGTCCTAACATGCAAAATGCCACCAAAGGCAATAATAATCTTTTTGTTTTCATTTTTAAATAATTTGATAACGACAACAAAAGTATAGTTCTTTACTAACATGTACAATACTCTTTTATGAGGATTTTATAAGTCGGAAAACAAAAACAAGACCTATTTAGGGTTTTCCATGGTGCATCATCCTTATTTCAGAGGAGCAATACACTCTTTACTCATTAAATTTACACATAAAATATTACCGCATAGAACTTATAAACTCATGGTATTCGTCTTTCATATAAATACTTTATTTTTCTACAATAGTAACCTTCTCCTCACATTTTCATTTATTTTTCACCCTAATGAAAGGTCTTTGTATATCGGTATCTACACAATCGGTTTGCAATAGCATTGAGATTATAATATAAAAGGATTGCTATTTCTTTATAAAAGCATAGTTATTACAATGCAAAGTCAATGCTTTTGTTTTGCACTTCAATAAGGCTTTAAATATAAGGCTTGCAGATTAAGACAAAAGTTGATGATGAAACGGATTAGAAGTTGCTTCTACCTTGATAATAGTTGAGGTTTATAAACAAAAAAATCAGTGCAACTACGTGGCAGAAATAAAGTTCTTTGCCTTACGCAATTGCACCGAATTGTTAGTATTCGAAATTATTTTTCGATTGTTTTAATTACTTTTCCGTTAGAAAGTTTTACGATATTAATTCCCTTTGTGCGTGTTGTTGCCTTTGTTCCATCTACATTGTAGCGAGCGGTTTCAACAACATTGCTATCAAAAGAAGGGTTTAATACACCCAGAGTGGTAATATCGAGCACTTGATATTTAGTACCTAATACTGCTGGTTTCTTTTCTATTCCTCCTTTATATTTATCTACGTATCCGCTTGGTACATATATTTTAAGTTCTACCAGTTTGGGTGTGAATACATATTTACCAAAATCAGGAATTGAAGTTCCTACAAATTTAACTGTAGATAACTTTCTATCGTTTTGGAAAGCAGCCTCTCCAATGCTTGCAATAGCCCCTTTAAAGTCTACAGTTGTTAAATTTAAACAATTGCTAAAAGCATATTTTGCAATTGCAAGATTTGAAGCTAAAGTGGTAACACTTGTAAGTTTAGAGAACACAAAAGCAGAATCTTTAATGTTAGTAAGACCACCTGGAAGCTCAATTGACTTTAAGTTTTTTGCATAAGCAAAGGCATATTTTTCTATAGAAGAAACTGTTTCAGGTATATTTAATGTTTCTGAAACACGACCAGCTGGATAAAGTACTAATGAAACTTTATCAATATCATAAAGGATGCCATCTTCTGAGGTATAATTATCACTTTTTGAAGACACTGTAAAAGCTGTTACAGATGTATTCAAGAAAGCTTTATCTTCTATATTTTCAAGACTTGAAGGAAATCTAGAAAGAGTTGTCAGTTTAAGACAATTCTCAAACGCACTAACACCTATGCTTGTTAAGCTTGAAGGGAAAGTAATTGAGGTTAGAGAATAGTTCTCATAAAAAGCACGATCTTCTATTTCAGTCACACTTTTAGGAAGAGTTATAGTGGTAAGGCTAGCATTATTAGAGAACACCTCTTTTCCTATTTTTTCAAGTTGTATGCCCTTTGCAAAGGTTACATTAGTAACCGCTTCACAACCTTTAAAAGCTGCCACACCAAGACTTGTTACTGTGCTTGGAATTGTTATTGTTTTAAGTTTACTACATTGCGCAAAAGCATTATCGCCAATAATTGTTACCCCTTCAGGAATAGCACATTCAGTTAAATTACTACAACTAGAAAAGGCAAACTGTTCAATTTTTGTGATGTTTGTAGGCAACTTTAATGTAGTAAGGGCTGTAAGTCCTGTAAACATATAAGAAGCGATAACATTATCTTCGGTAGGTTGATAATATTTTGAAGATAAGCCACGTTTAATTACATAATAATTACTTCCACCTGCAACGATTTGCGCTTGTGATAAATCGAGCGAAGATAACTTTCCGTTAGTCTTGGCATTTGTTTCGTAAGCCCTGCCAGCCATTTTTCTTAACAACTGTATATCAGACCCGTTTATCTTACCCGTTATCTTTAAAGAAGTTATGGTGTTTTGCTCTTCCTCTGTAATTTTCTCAGACAACTTTCCAGCTTCTATATTTACTTCTTTTGTTTGTGAAAAAGCAGTACTGCATAAACAGAAGCAAAACACTGCCAACATTGTTTTTTTGTTTGTAAAAAATCTCATAAATTTTGATTATTATTATTATTAAAACAATCTCTCTATACTAACACAAAGAGATATATCATTTATTTCTTTTCGTAAGGTATTACGATTTTAAAACCACGTCCACGCAACACCGCTGTCTTTTCTCTTACTTCCTCTACCCATAGCTTTTGTTGTCCTTCTTTTAGTCCACTATTGGCAAATTCGTCTGGATAAACCATAGAGAAAGATACATTTACCTGTGTACCTACAACAGGATTGACAACGGCAGGCGTTATTTTTAGAACCTTTCTAGAGAAAGATGGACGTGCACCATTGCACAACCACACGCCAACTCCAGGGCGTTTAACTGTCATAACCGTATTCATCTGTTCGTAAAGGTTATGCGATGTAGTGCCATAAATGCCTACTCGGTCGGCTGTTCCATCACAACGCACCACCACTTTCAGGTTTTTCTCTTTCTTATCTTGCGATATAATTCGGATATTTGCTTCTCCTTCATAGAATGCTTGTATCTCTAGAATATTCGTTTTAGCGTTCCATTTGGCATTAATCACCTTGTCGGGGTCATCAATTTTCAAGTCTGCAACGTCTCCACCACCATTCAAACTAACAAATTTGCTTTCATCTCGGGGGAAAAGTCGTATCTCATTCTGACTAATACTCAATTCAGGTACCACCACATTGATAGCTACTCGCTTCTTAATATCGCCTGAAAGGATTGTTGCATAAGTGTTTCCTTCAAGTATTCCGCTAATACGTAGGGTGTCTTTGCTGATACTTGCGCTGGCAATCTTTGAGTCAGCGATATTCACTGTGTACTTTCCAGTACCACCAGTGAGCAGTATCATTCGAGTGGAAAGCTTGTTTAACGACACTTCATTCACGTCTTCCACTCCCAAACGAATATCTTTTGCCCCTTGATTGTTATCCTTGTCACAAGCAAAAAGCATGAAACTGCAACATAAAAGCAATGCAAAATAAATTATTTGTTTCTTCATTTTCTTCTTAATCTACATTCAGTTTGTACTCAATTTCCCAGCTACGTTCGGGTGTTTCAATTATTTCTATCTGTAAGATGTGTTGTCCTTTACTTGCAAAAGTGATCCTACCATTGACAGGTGTCACTGCTACTCCATCTACTTTGTAAGTGATTTGGGCATTAGGCTTAGCCAAATCGTGATAGAACAAACGAAGAGTTCGGGGGCAAGTGCCAACCTCTCGCACAGTATATAAATAAGGGATACGTCCTTCATCTTCAACTCTCATATTCATTCTTTGGGTTTGTTGGGTAACAACGGCAGAGGGTTTAGATTTTTCAGTTCCTTTAATTGTACGCACACTAAATTGATATGACTTGCCAGGCTCTAGTCCTTCAACAATATAAGAGGTTTCTTTTGTGGTTCCAACAGCCTCTCCATCTTTGATAATTTCATAGCTAACGCCTTCTTCTGCAATGCCATTCCACGACATTTCCATTTCTCTTTGTTGTGGACGAGCCACTACATTGGCAGGTGCCTCAAGTGTTATGGCAGATGTTCCCTTTTTAGTTTGCACAAAAGAAATATCGTCTATAAGAATGAAACCATCTGATTCAGCTGTTTCGGTATCGTTTTCTATATAAATACCAACACCCGCTTTGTTTACTCCTGATGGTGCCTTAAAAATAAAAGTCTTTTTTTGCCACTCGTTAGTAAAGGTCTTTACTTTGTCTTTATCTCGTGTGTCTTTCTTAATAGACTTTTTGTCTTTATACCAATCTACTGTTACGATGATGTTAGGATTTTTAGTTTTTCCTTTATACCAATATTCTAAACGATATTCACCGCCAGCCTCTACATCTATATGATAGGGATTAAAGTCGTTATCTCGTGAAAAGAATGAACCACCATTGGTATATAATTTAACCGCATAAGTTCCGCTATGTGCTCCTTGTGTCCTTGCAGGAAACAAAGAAGAGTTAAAGTACCAAAAGTTAGGTTTTAAGTAAGGACCAAAGTTTGAGACGTCTCTTTGAGGCTTATCTTCTTCATCATCTTCTCCTAAATCTGGTGGTGTAAGAATGGTATAGTCCTCAAATCCCCCATTAAGAATAAGCTCTTTTCCTAACTGAGCTTTAGCAATAAAAGGAAAAGTCAATAATAGTAAAACGAAATAAATTCTATGTATCATTGATATGTAATGTTATTTTAGTTGGAATGTTTAATATCATCGAGTGTTAGTCCATAGCGTTTACCAATAGACGCAGCTACATTTTTGAGCGAACCTTCAGTTGTTTCAGAACCAAGTAGGCGTTCTTTGTCCCACAATCCTTTGCCCGATGTAAGTAAGTTAATATAAGATTTCACCTCATTATAAGTGAAATAAGGTTTACCAGAGGGCTGTAATGTGAATTGTAAGCTATATATTGATCCACATCCTTTCGATAAAAACACCAAAGAATTGTTGATATCTTCATCTAAATTTGCAAGGGTTATTTCGCCAACTAATAAACTCATGGTTCGCACTGCAACCACTTTGGATAGCTCGGCTCTAATAAATTGCAAGTGTTCTTGTACCTCTTGGTATCTAAACTCAGTGAGAGCAAGTCGTCCAAGGGCGAAAGCGTTGTATATTTTGATGCGACTTTCACGCAAAACAGCTAATCCACTGGTTTGAATAAAGGGCAACCAATATTGATAATAGCCATAAGCTAGATCCCAATGGTGCTCTAATTCGGTGTAATTTCTACCTGGAAGCAAGCTGGTATTCTCGTGTTCACGACGCAAACGTGCATCATTATAAAGACTATCGTTAAGATGTACGTTGAGAATCTTATCTAAATAGATTCCTCCTAACATCATTCCGTTGAACATTTCTGCAACAACTAAACCTTTATCGTTGGCAAAAGCAATGTTTACATCACCAATATTGGTTCCCACATAGCCCCCAATTCCTGGTATAGCTCTGCGGTTTCGAGCAGTTCCAGGACTGCTTTGACCCAATCCACTCAATGTTCCTGTAGTTGTAAAGATATCTTCTACATCTTTTAATATGCGTGTTCTATCTGCTTGATGCAATGAAGATGCTGCCAATTCTTCCTTTGGTTTCAATCCAAATTCCCCATTTGTGTAGTAAGATTGCACCTTATCCATGTTAGCAGGATACATTATTGTAGCTATTTTAAGATAGCTATTATAGATATAATCTATGGGGTCTCGTAACAAACTACACTCAAGATAATCGACACTACTACCTCCATTTCGTTTAAACTGATAGCTTGGGTCGGGCATTGTAGGAAGTATATAAGAACTTTCTACGGTTTCTCCTTCCCAATGCTCACACGATTGGAATGCAAAAGAAAAAAGAATTAATGCAAGATAAAATACTATATTTTTTTTCATACGTATCTTTTATTTTCTAAGGAAGAATGATATAGCCACAGAAAGGACCTTTGATTTTATCAATTCCCTCTTCATTCTGATGTTCATTCACTGTTAAAGGTTTCACAATAGTAAAGCCATCTTCAGACACTGCTGATATTGTTGCCTTAATAGAAGAGCCTCTTGGTCCCACACCATTAACGCAAAGGTACATAGGATAGCCCGATTTGGCTGTAAAAGTGATGGTTTGTTCTTTGCCATTGCTTAGGAACACGCTCGCTGTTTCATCACGTTTGTTAGCTGAAATAACACGCAATTGCTTGTCGGGAGTGATATATCGCACAAAATAACGAGAAGAAATGTCATCTTCTTTCACACGTTCTCCAAGAATATCGACCTCATTAAACGAGCAAACAAGTGTCACTTTATACTCTCGTACATTCTCTTTTATCTCCACACCAGGGTACACATAGTCGGCAACAGAGGCGTCGGGATCACCCAATTGTATTGTTTGATCTTCGTAAGATATCTTTGGCTTGTCTACACCTTTAAAGGGGAAGAGTGCTTCATAGTCTTCTTCTGGATAATCTTCCCCACTCTTTGAGCAACCAAGAGTGAGCAGAGTTAGACCCAACAAAGCATATTTTATTAAGTTCATATTCATTATCTTTAATTCTATGACGTGTTTACTTTTATTTATTATCTACGGGTTCGTCCCAAATTTCGGCTTTCAATCCAGTGAATTCTCCTTCTGGATGCAAGTGTTTACTTACCAATCTTGTTTTACGAAGCAATGGATCATACACAGAAACAAGCTCTGCAACAAAGCGATTTCCTTCACGTTGGAAATCAAAAAACATCGTTTTACTATCGTAACGGAGTCCTGCTCTAAAGGTAATACCATGTTCTGTGCCCGAATATCCCGATCCTAAACCAGTCATTTCTTTTGCTGGATAGCCTGGAATAGGGTTCTTTTTCTGAGTGAAAAGGAAGAGATAATATTTCTTTTCTTTAATCTCTTTCAATAGACCTTGATTGGTTTCAACATCACGTTTCACATAGATATCACTGCGGAAATAGGTTCTTCCACCTCTATGTATAATGAGTTGAGGATTCACCATCTTCTCGAATAGAGTGCGGTTTTCGTAAGATTTCTGCACAACTGCTAGCGTATCATCTGCATTTTTTAATTTAGTGAACACAATATATTCACGTGCTGGCTGTAGATAAGTAGCGGTGCGGAACACCAAATCACCATCTTCATTCTTACCCATATAAAGGAAATCGGAGCTACCTGCAAAGCGGTCGTTCACCAATTGATGTATATAATTATAGGTTGAGAAAGTTAATTGTGTGAAACTATTGCGATTGATGAGATACTCACTCTTTGTAACTTCGTTCACAGTTTGCTCTGTAAAGTCGGCTCTCATGCTTACTTTATTGTCTTTTGAGAACTTCATTACAAAGCAATCGCCCCCATATCCGTAGCGACCTCTAAACCCATGCTGTGAAATAAGCTCAGAAGGATTAGAGAAAAGCAATGAATCGGTTTTAGGAAAGTAAAGAACTCGCCAGCCATAAGGTGCATTCACCAACTCGTCTTGCAATGCTGTTATACTCTCTTTATTGCGTAGTGAGGGTGATTTATCAAAGACATTGTCGTCTGAAGAACAGCCAATTGCCAATAAAACCACCAACAGAAGGCAGTATGTTATATTTATTTTTTTCATCGTTTTAGTGCTGTTTTAGATAAGCATTGATTCTACGAACGCTAATTACTTGCATCTGTTTGAGGTTGATATGCCAGTTTTTCTGTACATATTCATTTACAAAAGCTTGTTTTTCGATAAACTCTTTATAGGCTTGTTCTGCCTCTTTAGCATAGCGAGCGTTTACTTCTGGGTCGATATCTGTATCGGGTGTTTTAGCAGCAACACCAGCATCGAATACCTCTTTCGGTGTACTTGTGAGTGTAGAACTAATGATTTCAGCGAAATCATCTTCGGCAGAAAGGAACGAAAGCATCGTATAAAAGCCACGTTTGTTGGCATAACTGTCGAGTCCAAACTTCTCTTTGCCTGTTTGAGCATATCCAAGTGGAGCCGCAATTGGCTCTGTTGTGCCTGTATAACGATGTCCACTAATGGCAAAGAACTTATCATAATCGTAGTTCATAAGCTGCATAAGGCGTTTAGCTAACTGATGATGAACACTTCGCATCAATACAAACACCTTGTCGGCATTACCTGCTTCGAAGTCATTTACATTGTATAAGCACATCTCTGCCGCTGTAAGTTGTGGATTATAGAGTCGCTCTACCCCATTTTCATCAGGGTTTCCGCCACCATAAAGATATAGCTTGATAGGCACACGACCCAACAAAAAGTCTTTACCTCCTACTTCATTCAATCGATAAGTCTCTAAACCTAGCTCTTTAACAGCCTCTAACACGGCACGAACTTTCTCGATTTTAGGAGGATAGATGAATACTCCTGCAGAGTTATTGTTCTTTTCCCAACGATAAACCACCTCGATTCCATAGGGTTTTGTGATGTTATTTAAAATCCAATTATCTAGCTCTGTAGCCTCGATTTGTGCCTTACTTTCATCGATTACACTCACCTCGTTTAATTTATCCTCACTACATGCAATGCAATTAAGCACAAAAAGGAGGAGAAAAGCTATCTTATTTATCTTCATTTTCATTGTTATTTGCTATCAATATGGGTGCTTTTAAAAGTTAACGGATAAGTGATTGACGCTCACGGGGGTTAGGAGCGAGACCTCGTTGAATTGCTTCTACTGGAATTTGCAAAACTTTTCGAGGGTCTTCTTTCTCTAATGGGAAATAATAAGAACTCTTTGATGTACGTTTTACTGCTAAATGAAAACGTCTTATGTCGAACCATCGCAAGCCTTCTTGGTAAAATTCTTTCTGACGGAAATCGAGAATGAGTTTAACCATTGCCAATTGTTTGAGCGTTAAACCATAGAATGGTGTGTAAACATTATAATTATCGCTATTGGTTGATAGGTAAACAGCACGATCTACGGATGGCATAAAACCGAATTTTCCTTGACAGTATTGTAGGAAATCATCGATAGCACGACTATAATTCTTTAACATTGCATAGGCTTCCATACGATTTAGAAGTACTTCATCGACACTAAGAAGCACGTTTGTTACATAAAGTCCACGTGGTTTAGTTCCTGTACTTTCTGTTGTAGATAGCTCATCGAACTTAGCTAAATAACGACCTGTGGTTACAGGAGCCAAAGAGGAAGTGAAAATATAGGTTCCAATGAAGTTCATCTTCGAATAATCGCCTCCGCCTTCAATACCTTTTTGAGCAAAGATCTTATCTACGATATTGAAAGTAGAACCAAACTTTTCGTTAGGAGTGTTGCGTGCAAGACGTGATTCTGTTGTGGTGAGCAATAAGTTTGCAGGCTCGTCAACAGAAATATACTTGCGATAAAGACTCTTATGGTTAAATTCTAGCTCATCAGCATATTGTCTCCAAGCACGAAGTTGTGTCTTAGGATCACCTCCAAGCACATAATCTGCATACTCAATCACCTCTTTCCACTGACCTTTCATCAAATAGAAACGAGATGCAAAGGCATAAGCTGCCTTTTTATTGAAATGGAATTTAGGTTGCTTATAGTAGTTATCTGAAACCAAGGTGATACCTAGTTTCAAATCTTTTTCTATCTTATCATATACCTGGTTCACTGTTCCTCGGTCGTAATCTACCAAGGCATTCTTCTCAGGTTTGGTGATATAAGGTATTCCAGGGTTTGTAGAACTACCTCCATAAGGCTCTGCCCAGATATTAACCAACATGAAATGTAGATAGGCTCTCAATAGAAATGCCTCGCCATATAAAGCCTTTACACGCTCAGTTTTTTGACGGGTGCTTAATAACTCTAACGCCTTATTCACCTGTGCAATACCTTTATAGCAGCTATTCCAATAGTTTAGAGGGGTATCTAGGTCTTCTTGATCATAGTCTTCCCAATAAAACATCGACTCGTTTAACTGCGAATGCACTCCGTTTACACGCTCTTCTACATTGTCGGTGCGTGGCTCTAAGAAAGGAATATAACTGGCTTCGGGATAAGCTCCTGTAAGTAAATCGGCTATTTTTTCTTCTGAATTGATGTCAACATCTAAATCCGAGTCGGGACTTTTATCTAGAAAATCGTTGCAACTAGCAAAGAATCCGAGTGCAAAAAATAGCAACAATGATATATATTTTTTCATATTTCGTCGTAATTAGAAACCAATGTTCAACGTTAATGTATATTGCTTTGGCGTTGGAAGTGATACACCACCAGACTTATAGTATTCTGGATCTTGTCCTTTTAGTTTCTTATCAGAATAAATAAGGAAAGGATTGGTTACATTTAAACGCAAGCTTACAGAACGAAGTTTCAACTTTTCTAAGAATGTGCTAGGCACATTATATTCTAATGAAATATTCTTCATTCGCACAAAGCTACCATCTGCCACCATATTTTGTGAATAGTTATAGGTGTTATAGGTTCGTTCTATATTCTCTTTTCCCACCTTTGCAATCAATTCTTGTGATGGTAACACTGGCACATCGGTATGGAATTCGTCTCCAGGGTTGAGCCAACGATTATAATATGACTTAGAAAAGACATTCAAATCGCCAAACTCTGGATCGAAAGTTGGATTCAATCGAATTTTGTTTCCTGCCTGCATGGTGAGGAAGAACGATAGTGTCCATTCCTTATATTTAAAGGTATTCGACAAACCTCCTATCACCTGTGGCTCTATTGGACCATGATATAACAAATAGGTTTTGGTGTATTGGGTGTCGAGGAAGTCGGCACCTGCTATGTTTGAGTATTCTCCTTTGTTAGAAGGGTAAAGTCCAAAGTCGAAAGTGGGTAAGCCATTGTTATTCAACCCCTGATAGTTAAACGAGAAGAGCGAGCCCTTTGGATAACCAACAATGTTGCCTCTGCCTCTTCCAACCACCATATCAAAGGCGTTAGGAGTGTTTAATAAGCGAGTAATCTTTTGATTCATGGCACTTAATGTTAAACTTGTGTTCCAGCTAAAGTTATCTGTTACAATGTTTTTAGTGTGCAAACCAAGTTCAACTCCTTGTGTACGCATGTCGCCAAAGTTGGCATATTTATAATATTGTCCACCCACTCCAGAGGTTCGAACGAGGTCTATCAAATCGAAGGTGTTGCGTTGATAAACATCTAATGTTGTGCTAATGCGATTGTCGAACAATCCAAGTTCTAAACCAATGTTTAACTCATACATCTTTTCCCATGTGAGATCTCGGTTCTCTAAGTGGATAATATTGAGCTTGTTTTCTCGATTATCGAAATTATAACGATTGACAATGCCACTCTTATAAATAGAGTTTGCACTGATTGCCTCTTCGTTCATCTTTGCTGTTAAGCCGTAGCTTGCACGCAAAGCCAAACGAGAAATCGTTTTATAATCTTTCATAAACTCTTCCTGATCGATGTTCCATTTGGCTCCAACATTCCAAGTTGGCAACCATAAAGCACGTGCTCCTCTTCCAGAAGTGTTAGAACCTTCACAGTTGAGCACCATATTAAAGACGTACTTACCTGCATATCCATAGGTACCATTAAACGAAAAAGTGATTCCTCTATCATATCTATTCTGAAAATTAAAATAGCTATTACCTTCGTTTATCAGCTTATTGAATATCAAAGGATTGGTGTAAATCTGATTTCCTCTGTCGTATTGGATTCCATAACCTTGGAAAGGGTTCACCGTACGCTCTGCAGAACGCAACTCTGTAAATGCGAAAGCTTTCAAATCATGATTGTCTATGCGCTTATCAAAGTCGAAAGCAATACGAGCTAAGAAGCTTTTTAGCGACGCTTCTGTTTTGTTTAAGATTCCTCCATGTGTTAATCCTACCTTTGGTTGGAGCTGTGGATTGTCGTTATCTCGCACCAAATAGATATTTTGTTGAGCCACAAATGGATTTTCATTGGCTCTAAATGCTTGTACGATATTTGAACCTTCGTGCACCTCGTGAGTAGTACTTGTATAGGCTTGGCGCATAGAGAGCAATGCTTTGATAGCCATATCCTTATTTAATCTATATGTACCCTCTCCCTGAACTTTAAAGTCGAGCACAGAGATATTCATCTTATTGTTATCGTATTCGTTGAAGATATTGAACGGAGCCCAGTTGTTTCGGTAGAATTCGAGGCTTCCATCTTCGTTATAAGGACGCAAAGTGCGACTTGTTCCCAATGCATAAGAGAAGGGGTTGATATCGAAGTCACGTTCGAAAACGCCCAAGGTATTGTTCTTTCGCTGTGGCATTGTGCCTGGAGCTTTCTGCGAACGCACGTTAGCTTGTGTAGAAAGCGTTGCTGTGAGCTTATCGTTTATATAAAAAGTGTTCTTTACATTGGCTGTAAAACGGCTCACCTTGTCGGCTATTGTCCAACCTGCATCATTGTAAAAACCTATTGATGCATAGGTTCCAGAATTCTTTCCACCACCTGAAATGGTGATAGCATGATTGGTGATAGGCTTCAATGTGAATAGATGATCAAACCAATTGGTGTTGGCATACTCACGTTGACGCAAGAAATTCATTCGTGCTTCTGGTGTGTTGGGTAGATAATATTCGCCAGTTGCAGGATTGATGGTACTCAAATCTTTATATAATTGATAGTAAATACCGCTTCGTCTGCCATATAATGAATTAGTTATACCGAAGTAACCCTTATCATTCATCTCTTGATAAAGCGACATTGTCTCTTGTGAGTTGAGCAAATCGAAATCATTATAACGTGGTTTCAAACGTATGGTGTTCTCCGTTGAATAGCTAACACGAAGAGGTGTGTCTCTCATTCCACTCTTGGTTGTAATCACAATCACACCATTCAATGCTCTTGCACCATACACTGAGGTAGCAGAAGCATCTTTCAAAACCTGTATGTCTTGTATATCTGTGGGGTTAAGTCCTGAAATTGCAGAGCTAATAAGTGTCACTGCATCTCCTGAAGCCAATTGATCTAGACTCAAATGAACAAGGTCTTCGTATATAGCTCCATCGATAACCCATAGCGGTTGAACATTACCTATGATTGAAGCACCACCTCTAATGTTGATTCGAGGGGCAGAACCAAATGTTCCTGATATGTTTTGGATAGACAATCCAGCCACACGTCCTTCTAACATTCGTGATACATCGGCAATACCTTCAAGCTTAATATCGTCCATCTTCACTGATGTTGCAGCACCAGTGTACACTCTATTGCGAATATTCTGATAACCCGTTACGACTACTTCGTCTATTTGTCGACTATCACTTTTAAGTATAATATTCAAAAAACGATTACCAACTTTCACCTTTTGGGTTATCATTCCAAGATAACTCGCTTGTAATGTCTGCCCAGAAACGGCATTTATGGTAAATTTTCCATCTATATCAGTTACGACTTTCTCTTTTGTTTCCAATATTTGCACATATGCTCCAATAAGAGTTTCTCCTTGTTCATTCTTAATTGTACCTGAAATAGTTCCTGCAACCTGTGCTGATACTGTAAGAACACAAAACAAGAGGAAGGCAATGGCAAATAATCTATTTGCTTTTGTAATTCTTTTCATTACTTTTTATAATGATTATTCTTCTAAATATTCTTCTATTATAATTGTAAACGCAATCCACCATAAATGCCTAAGGGGTGTCCTGCACGCAAACCTGATGGGTGACGAGACACTAAATACTTTTTATTTGCTAAGTTAATTGCATTTAAGCTGATAGTGATATTTTTGTTAACGTGTACCTTTAGTGTTGCATCTAAGATGACATGAGCAGGTATTTTCTCACGTTCTGCAATCTTTCCTTGTCCTGGAGTCGTACGCATGTCTCCATTAAAACGTGCTCCAAAATTGGCTTCTACACGCTTATGTTCAAGACCTATCTGTGCATTGAAAGCATGTTTATAGATATATGGTATCTCATCTCCATAGTGTACGTATCCCCAAGCCGAGCTTTCAAACTCGTTCTTCATCTTTGTATTGGTGTAAGTATAAGAGAGTTGAATGGGAATCTGGAATGCAAAATGCTTTGGAAGTGGTAGATATTGGAACATGAACTCTAAACCATTTACCATTGCTTTACCCACATTAAACTGCTCAAGTGTACCTTGTCCTCCCTGAGCAGCAAGGTCACTACCTAGCATATTAGAGTAATTGTTGTTAAATGCTATTGCTTCTAACTTCATTTTATTGGTTGTTAGACGCATACCTACTTCGACATTCACACTACTTTCCGCCTTTTGATAGAGCGAAGCACTAGGAGGTGCAAATCCTTTATGTACTCCTCCTAACACTGATAAAATGGGAAGAGCCTTTATATTGAATCCAAATCCTGGCAATAAAGCACGAGCATGATTTGGAGTTTCAATGCGTATCTTTCCTGTTCGACGTGGATCTGCCTTGGTATAGTTGCGATTTAGCAACTCAACATCTTCATAACGCATACCAGCCGTAAGGGTTATGATTCCCTTAGACCATTTTCCTAGCCAATAACCCGACCACGCATGGGCTGTAGTTATACGGTTAGCGTTACTTCCAGGCAATCCTGCTAAGAACAAACTCATACGTCCATCTTGCATAGAATAGCCATCATCTTGTTGGAATCGGTCTTCACTATCAGCATGATAACGTAGCCCTAATTCTGCAGTAAGATAGCCTCCGCCTAACATTGTACGATATTCTCCCTTTGACTGAATACCTCTTGAATGGTAAACACGATGATTGGCACGCAACATTAAAGCCTCTCCTATGTAGTTGGTCTTACCTGTTACGATGTTAAAATAATCCTCATTGGTTTCGGGATCGGCAAGTACTGCCTCAATAGAGCGACGCTCAGACTTAGTAAAACCAGCTCTCACCTCATTTAACTTATACCAGTTACGGAAGAAGTAGTTATAATATAAATTTGTGGTTATCTTCAGTTTATTATCTAATTTCATAAGATAAGTTGCCACCCATTGGGTATGTCGGGTCGTAAGATTATCCTTTTGAGCACCCGCATAACGAAAATAAGGACGTGAAGCAAAGTCGCTTTCTGTTAGTCCTAAATAGGTTTCGTCCGATGTTTCATTAGCAAAACCAAACTTTAGTTCGAATAAATGGTTGAGTCCTTGTTCTTTATTGGTTTGCGCAGCGAACTTAACAATCAAATCATTGCGGTGAAATCCTGTGCGTTGGTTAGGCTCATCTTTCTTAAAGCCATCAGATTGATAGCGCAAGTACTCCACTAAAAAGCCTGTATACTTAAAGCTTTTACCTACACTTGCATAGGTCTTAAGCGTATTATAGCTACCATAAGAAGTGTTTAGCTTTGCACTAAACTTCGTAGGAATGGGAGTTGACACCATATTAATTGCACCACCAGTTGTGAAAGGACCATATTGTACCTGACTACTTCCTTTCAATACCTCGATAGCATACATACGACCAGCGTTTGGAAAGTAGTAAGCTGCAGGAGCTGAGTATGGCGCAGGAGCAGCTAAAACACCATCTTCCATGAGCGAAATGCGCTCACTTCGCTCTGCTTTAGTACCTCGTAAACTAATATTAGGGCGCAATCCGAATCCATCTTCTTCATAAACATTCACACCTGGTACGCTTTTTAGCATACGGTTGATATCGGTGTAACCAAATTTTCCAAGTTCTTCGGGAGAAATATAATAAGCAGAACCTGTGCGATTACGTGCTTCAAACTTACTTCCTAACATCTGATTGGAGCGTACAACCACCTCTTTTATCTTATAAACTGAGTCGGTCATTGCATTTTTTTGCTCCGTTTGTGTGCCTGATTGTGCCTGGCTATACATTGTAAATGGCGTTAGTGCAAGAAGCAAAGGCAGCGTCTTTTTTGTATAATGCATAACTAATTTGTCAAGACTTATCGTGCTTTTATAAGTTGAAGACAACGCATCTCAACCATGGTAACTAACAAATTACCTACCATGAGCAGTGAAGTCATTTTTAAAATAATAGGTGAAGATTTTAAAATTTTCGGCAAAGTTAGGGCGATTTGCCTTGTTCCACAATACCTACTTCTAGGTATTTTCTCATCAAAACTCAAAAAAGAAATCCCAATCCTTCCTCACTTTTATATAATTTGCTATCCTTTTAGTGTATTAAACTTTATACTATTTCTAGAAAGACTTTGGTATTTCTTCCTTTTTGACACATAAAAAAAGAAACCTCCCTTAAACAATGACTATATATCACATATAGTTCAATCTGTTTAAGAGAGATTTCTACTGTTATATTTTATTTCTTTCCACCTTCATTTTGATAATACAGGTCTCCAGAAAGAATTTGTTTAACTCGCATTAATAGCTCATCGCCACGCAATGTTAAGGAAATTACCTTTCCTTCTGGGTCAATCAACACATGTTGTGGAACATCTTTTACATGAAACAGACGAGCCGATGTAGATTGAGCTCCCTTTCCATCGCATGCTTGCAACCAACCTTCACGATTAATTCCGAGAGACTTCATTGCGTTCTTCCATGTTGTTAGGTCACTATCTAATGAGCAACTTACCATTACGAATTTATCTTTTTGAGCCTTAGTTTCGCCATAGAGTTTCTTTAGTCGTGCCATTTCGTCTTTGCAAGAAGCATTGTCTGATTCCCAGAAAGAAAGCAATACATACTTACCTAAGCAGCTACTCAAACGCTTTTCGATTCCATCTGCTAATTGAAGGTTGATATCTGGAGCATCATTTCCTTGCATTAAGTTGAGCGAACGAATGCTATTCTCTAGAGAACGAGTATTGGGATGTTGCAAGATAGGAGGAGCAACAGCTGCTACAAATTGTCTTCCATATTCTTTGTTAAATAGCTTTAAGATATCACGTTGCATCAAAAGTGGCATCAAAGGAGTTTCATTGTGCTCTAGAAGGAAATTCAAACGATTTGCCATATAGTCGATTTCGGCAATCTTTGCAATGCTAGTAGCATCTATCTTACCTTCTTTTGTATCAAGATAAGCCTCTCCTTTTGTGTTACGTAGCTTAGCAATTCCTTGTTCAATTTGTTGTTCCTTCACCTTATCAAAAGCTAAATAGTCTTGATAAATTTGTTGATCTGCAACATCGGGTTTCACATCTTCGGTCAATAAACCATTATCTGAAACAATTGTTGGCTTTGCAATAGGTTTCCATTCGCCATTACTTATCTTTCTTAAAGTAGCAATTAGCTGTTCACCACGTAGGTCAAAAGCCATAATATCGCCTTCAGGACTGATAAGAACTGTGCGTGGAACCGCCTCAACATTATAGAGTTTGGCATCTGGAGAGCTCCAACCTTGGAGTGTTGAGATATGATACCAGTTTGCATGAGTTAAACTATTGCGTTGTATGCAATCTACCCAATCTTTCTTTTTGCTATCAATTGAATAGCTCAATACAGTAAAAGGAATCTTTCCATTGAATTCTTCTAAAGCTTGTTTAATCACTGGGAACTCTCTTCTACATGGTCCACACCATGATGCCCAGAAGTCAATTAGCACATATTTTCCTTTTAAGTCAGATAAGCTAAGACTTTTATCGTCTGGTGTTTTACCTGCAATATCGGGAGCAGGTTTACCCACTTCTAAGTTTGCAGCACGCACCAAGTTGGTAAGTTCACGATACATTGGGTGCTTTCTCAATTCTGATGGCACCGATTTTAGATAGACCTCTTCTAGCACTTGAGGTGTAAAAAAGCGCAATAAATCGTATTTAATGATGTAAAGTGCAACTGGCGAATCAAGATGTTCTGTTACAAAACGCATTGCAGAAGTGCGATGAGAAAGACTATTTACATAGTACACAGCTCGTTGATAAGGATAAAAAAACTTTTCATCATTGCGTTGTGCCTCTGGAAAAGCAGACAAAGCTTTTTCCATACGCTGCTTTGCTATATCTACATTATCACTTTCTTGTTTTTTATATGCATAAAGAACTTCATTAGCAGGTGTTCCTTTTACATGTGCTCCAACAGGGAAACGACCATCAAAAGGCAAGACTTCGATAGTACCAGGCTCTAAAAAGAACTGTAAACTTCCATTATCAAAGCCAGTGATGTGATAGGGTTCTACTGTTGTTGGAGCAACACCTTCAAATTTAAATCTCCCCTTTTCTACAACAGCAGAGTCGACAATAACATTCTGTCCGTCTACTTCACGAGCTAAATATACTTTCTTAATACGTTCAGGAGTATAACGTAAAGAGTCGATACGCATTGACCCTGAGATTACATAATGATTGTTCTGCTGAGCTACAGCATAACTACCGCAGAACATAAAAAGACATAAAAGTTCTTTTTTCATATTGATATAGATTCTTAATTGTTTACTTTACTATCATCTTCTCATAGAGTTCAAAGTTTTTCAAAAGCTATTAGCACCATAAAGCTGCTCTTTATAGAACTCTCGTTTTATTATTTGAGCATTATTTTACGCTCTTTTCGGCAAATAAACCGCTAACAAAGTTCTTCAATTCTTCACCATGCAAACCGCTTGCAATAATATTATTATCAGCGTCGAGAACAAAAATTGCAGGAATAGCAGTGATACTATAAAGCTGAGTTACAGGATCTTTCCAGCCTTTTAGAGATGAAACCTGAGTCCAAACCAATTTATCTTGTTTCACAGCCTCAACCCAACGATCACGTTTTTCGTCGAGAGAAACGTTCACAATATCGAGTCCTTTGCTATGAAAATCTGCATATAACTGGCGTAACACAGGGTTATTGAGTCGGCAAGGACCGCACCATGAAGCCCAAAAGTCTACAATTTTCACCTTTCCTTGCATTGCGCTTAGGGTGAAGGTCTTACCATCTAAGGTAGGAAGAGTGAAGTCGGGAGCCTTACTTCCCCTGCTAATTTTCTCTAAACGTTGTATGCGTTGGTTCACAATCTCACCACAGCTACTTGCTTTTGCGCCTTCTCCTAACTGAGCATAAAGTTCTTTACAACCACTTAAAGGAGCATCCATTTCTTCTAATTCTTGAAGAACTAAAGCAGCAGAAAGAATGTTATTGTTAGCACTTAAATAAGAAGTGCGAAGCATCTCTAAATCTTTTTTGATGATAGAGATAGTATCATTTATTTTACTTGCACTACCATATTTTAATGCTTTACGCAAACTATCACTCTTTTCTTGTAACTTTACGAGTTGATGTTGCAACACACCACGTCCTTTTTGATATTCTACCTGTGCGTTTTGCAACTCTCCTCCAGTGATAAACCAGCCCTCTCCGTCACGCAATAAGGCTTTATAGGTAGCATTAGGTTCTAAGAAAAAGTTAAAACCTCCTTGATAACCAACCACCGCTATGCGTGCAAACATGGGGCGAGCGACCTTTATTTGTGAAAAAGAAAACATGCCATTAGAAAATGGAGTAGTACTAATTGTATCCCATTTCGTTTCTGATGTTCGTACTAAGATTTGTAATTTTCCCTCAGTCAAGCCTTTTATTTCACCAGTTAAACTACTTGTTTTCTGCGCAAAAGAGAGGAAAGGGAAACACAACAGCACAATAGTTAAAAACAGACTTTTGCCTTTTCGCTTCATATTAGTTGATACAAACGTTTGCATGTTCATTATTTGTATTGATAATTTGTTATATTAAGTCATTTGTTGACAATATTTCTTTCAAATATTTTGCTCTTAATTATCGTGTTGGGAGGCTGTATGAATACTCACGAACAAACTGAACATCTTTGATATTGCCCAACTTCTTTCCTTCATTATCAGTGTTATAAACCACAATTGGGTAGGTTTCGTCGACATCAGATGCAGTGTTGAGTTTAATTTCACTAATAGCTCCTTCATCACCTTTATTCATTCCTATTGTAAGATAGCGTCCAAGATCGCCAGAATAGATAAAGGTGTCGTCAGAACGGAACTTCAAGCAAGAGATTGAATAACCGTCAGGAGCAGTGTAAAGAACGGTTTTATCACCATTATTCAAATTGTGTCGAACCACATCAGCACCCTCGGCATAGAACACAAAAGCTGTACTGAACCATGTATTATATAGAACTGTAGAAGGAGAAGAAGGTGTAAAGTTCTCTAATCGTTGTCCCTTGATGGTATATGCAGGAGCTGTTGTATTTTCTGCCTCTTTACCTTCATTTTCTGCACGGGTTGATGTTAGCTGATAAAGATAATAATTTGAAGAGTTATTATCTTTGAAAATAAAATGTGGTATTGCTTTTCTGTAGTTCTCACGATATTGAATAAAGCCAAGAACTGCTGTTTTGTCTTGAGGAGAAAGAGCTGTTCCTAAACTTGTAAAATCGACATTTGCATCAAGAACAGGGTTGTAAAGCTGCGATTGATAAGCTTGTTGTTCTGCCCAAATACCATATCCATCCTCTTTATTCATACGCAAGAAGCGTTTGTGGCGTGCATCCCAAAAGACAAATTCGTTTGCAGTTATAGTTGCTGCAGTTACATTATAGTCTGAAACTGAACCATCGGTTGCAGGTGTTTTAAATGAAGGAATAGTGCGAGCAGTAAGGAATCGGCCGTCTTTTCCTATCATACAATAGAAGTCTGATTGGTTAGAAGGATCACCAGTCATTATTATATTACTTGGAAGGAATGCCCCCTGAGGTGTTTGAGGAATAACAAAATCTTTATATTCTGTAAATCTTGGCACCATACCGAAAGGGTTATAAACCTTTGTTTCTCCATTATTAGAGAATACTATGAGACCATATTTCTGCAAGAAATCTCGTCCTACTGACACTAATCCATAATGATACATCAATTTATAAGCGTCTGCAAACACGTTGGTTGCATCTTTATAAATAAGTTTATAGGCATCGCTCCGCACTTGAGTTGTAGCTCCAATGGTTTCGATATTACCCAAATGCACATCTCCCGCCTTTCCATGTAGGAAGAACAAACTATTTTTATAGATAGGACGAGTTGCGATTGTGAAGTTACGATAAGACGCAAGTCCTGTGCTTTGGTCTTTCACTTCTAGTCGAACAGAAATGCGTGTATCTTGTTTCACGGGTAGAGTTACATCAAGATGCCCCTTTGTTTTAATTGTATCGCTCACCGTTTTCTTATCCTTTTGATAAGATAAAATCCATCTAAAGTCAAGTAAATCAGTATTCTTATTATGCGATTGACGCACTGTTACCTCAACTCTTTTTTGCGCTTCATCGGCAGTTAAAGGCTGGGTAAATTCGATTGTCTGTCCATTAAGGGTTTCAACCGAAGCGGGTGTGAACTCTAATGAATCGATAGAGTTCATCTCATCGAAGTTATACACATAGTTTCCTTTGTCTCCATAGCATGAAGAAAGGGCAACAATGCTCGTCACTAGAATTATATTTTTTATGTTCATACAACTATTGTTTTTTCTGTTTGTCTAAACTTATATTTGTTTTAGGCTAACAACCACGTTCTGTATATTCTTAAAAAGTATAGCTTTTGGCTCTTAATATCATTGCTTTTGTGCGACAAAAGCAATGATATTATACTGCAATAACAATGCTTTCAAATAAGAGAACTTAAGTTATTATATTTCAAGAGTTTTCATTGCACCTCTGGGAAAGTGAATGAATAGTTTCCTTGCGCAGCTTTCTCACGGAATAGTTTGTTACAAGCTTTAATGGCATCTTCACCTCCTAGTGAATCATCCCAATGCACATTACCCCATTCATTCATAACAGGGAAGAGCTGATTGATAACAAAATCGCTTCCTTTATGCTGCAACCACACTTTCACCATGAATTGATATTTCTCTAAAGAGTAGGTTCCATAATACTTCTCGATAAGTTCTTTACCACCTTGTTCGTCTTTCCATGCTTGTGGTTCTATCAACTCATATGTAGAGTTTTGAAGCATTGGGACATAGAAGAAGTCTTTATATGTATTTCCTTGACGCCAACCATCTTGATAATAAGTGTTATACTTTAAGAGCATTTGACCCACGGCTTGCTTATTAAGGTTTTGCATTGCTGTTTCATCTCCATTAAAAATAGTATATTCATTGGCTGTTGTGACGTCTAATCCGTTACAAAGTCCTACGAAAGAACCACTTTTATAAGTTCCAAGATAGGTATCTTGCAAGGTTCCCCAATACCATGGCTTGTCGTAGGAATTATCGTTTGTAAATGGAATATCAACTGTTATAGGAGTTTGTGGACTCTTCTTTTGTTGAGTACGCAAGCTGTCTATTGCTTGTAAGTTCCATTGAACAAACTTGTTATAATCGTTTGTTGTATAAAATTTGTTATTCTTACTGATGTGCACTAGCAATATTTGTTTTGCCATACTCCACTCGCCTAAATACGAACTAGCCATACCTTCCCATTGCATAGGCTTTGTATATTCTTCTTTGGCATAGATAGTAAAGCTGGTAAAATTCTTGAGTCCAGGTCCTATTTGGTTGTTACCTTCTACATCGCTAATATATACTTGTGCTTGAAATGTTGAATCTAATATTGATGGACGTGCCACTTTCACTATCACATCTTTTAGAATTTCGTTGGGTTCGAACACAACTTCAGGACATGTTACCATTGCTTCTGCCACTCCTTGCACTGCTCTCGACTTTAAAACAACTGTTCGTTGCTTATCAGAAGCACGACCCATGAGCTTCAATTTCACAGGAACAGAAATTTCTGTAGGGGCAGTTAAAATAGAATCTGCAAAGTTTACTATTGCTTGAAGAGCGTCTTTGTTTCCATAATTGAAATAGACACCATCTGAAGAATTATAGAGTTCAACGGTTTCTTCTTTACAAGATGTTGCAAGGAAACCTGCGAATATTGCTAAAAATATATATTGAAACTTGATATTCATCTTTGTTATTTTTTTTAGGATTATACAAAGTGATTAGCGTGTAGCATCGTGTGATGCAGTCCAACCATATTCTTTTTCGGCATCTGGCAATGGAAATTCAAAGCGTTCTTGCGTTAAAATAACGGTATTGTCATAAGATAAAGCGGTGATTCCGTGACGTTTCAAGAAGTACCAATATTGTCCTTCTGCATAAAATTCTTTTCGGAACTCTTTATCTAATGCTTCTTGTTGGGTTGCTGCATCAGTAAACTTCACATTAACTGCACGTGAGTAGCCTCGTTTATTGCGCACTGCATTAAGATATTTAGCAGCTTTTGTTAAGTCAGAAGTATTTTCTGCAAGAATATAATACATTTCTGGAAGACGTATTAATGGGATTGCTTCTTGCGAATTAATGCTATATTTGCGTGAAAGAGCTGTCTTTGTTGAAGAATGTTCGTAGAAAGCAGCAGTCTTAGTACGCATATCTTCTTTCAGATTTCCTGATACTTCAAAATACTTATTAAAGCGTTCTGAACGAATGAAATATTGCGTTGTGTACTTATCTCCATCTGCCCAATACTGTGAAAGAGATTCTGTTAAATGGTATTTATGCAATGCACAAATACATTCTGAGAAAAGAATAGGATCGTCTTGATTGTTTGAACTCAACTCTAAACCACTCTTTTTAATTACTTCTTCAGCTGACGCAATAGCATTTTCACGATCACCAGCATAGCTATAAACACGTGCTAAAAGAGCATTCACTGCATGATAATTGAAACGATAACGTCTATCACTTGTTTTAAGACTTTCATTTTGTTCGCTAACCAATAAGTTTTTTGCGTCTGAAAGATCTTTCAAAATAAGTGCAATAACATCTTTTGCAGGTAGAAGTGGTTGCTTGGTGTTGTCGGCAATGGTTCGATAAGGAATGGTTAATTTGCCTGTTGATGATGATTCTAGGCTATATTTCCATGGTCCCCATGCTCTAAGTAGATCGAAATGACAATATGCACGAATAGCAAGAGCTTCGGCTCTATAAAGCTTTCGTGTATTAACATTGCGCACAACTTCATCTCCTTTAAGATCAAGCCACTTTATAAAATTGTTACAATTGGCAATTATATTATAAAGTTTGATCCACGAATCTGCAAGTCTTTGTTTGGTTCTGAAACCATCTGTAGTTGCAGTTTCGTAGTTATAGATTGCGTTTCGGTCATTAGCTCCATCAGGAATATAATCGTATTGCTGTGCTAGCTGATCTAATAATCCATACGACATATCGCCTCCATAAACATCTCTGTCGGTCATTAACAGATAAATACCAGTTAAAGAACTTTCAAATCCTGCTTCTGTAGAGAAGAGTTCTTTTGCTTTTACATCTGTTTTAGGACTAACATCGAACCAATCTGAGCAAGATGTTGCAACGAATAGAACTAAACAACATAGTACAATCGTACAACTCTTATATATAGATAATGATATATTTGAATGCTTCATAATATAAATTTACTTAAATATTAGAGAGAATGAAAGAGTATAAGAACGTGAGAATGGATAACCCAAGCCTCTTTCCATCTTAACTGTTGATAAACGGAACAAATCATTTGTCGTGAAGTTTAGCGACAAAACATCAATATTTAAACGCTTTAATAGCTTGTATTCGGCTTGTTTGAAACGATAACCTAAGTTGATACTTGCCATGCGTAACTCATTATCTTTCATAATAAAACGATCAGATGCAGGGGTTTGAGATCCATTAAGGTCGATCATTTTATATCTAACTACATCGCCAGGTTTATGCCAACGATCTTGAGCTGCACGCTTATCAAGGTTATAAGCGATATTGCTGTTTTCTATTTTGTCTACTAATGTTTGGTTATACACGATTCCTCCCCACTTATAAGTAAAGCCTAGGGTACATGAAAAATCTTTCCAATTGACAGAAGAGCTTATCGTTCCACTTACTTTTGGTGTGGTATCGCCTACAGGAACCTTATCAACGGCATCCCACTTAAAGGTTCTTTCGCCATCACGAGTAAGGAAAACTTCTTGTCCTGTCATTGGGTCTATACCCAAAGAACG
Organism: Prevotella sp. oral taxon 299 str. F0039; assembly: GCF_000163055.2. Lineage (GTDB taxonomy): Bacteria > Bacteroidota > Bacteroidia > Bacteroidales > Bacteroidaceae > Prevotella. The sequence continues at coordinate 1,690,670 of NC_022111.1, read as the reverse complement.
CACTGCATAATAAGTGGTTGTTGATTTTCCTTCTTGATAAATGGGTAGAGGTGCCGATTTAGACTTTAGTTGTTCTTCGTTCATCTTACGCAAATAGTCTGAAATCTTACGTATTTTGTTTCTATTATGGTTCATACCAACAGCAACAGTCCAATAAAATTGCTTACGAATATTTTGCAAAGCAATAATGTTAAGCGTTGCATCGAAACCTGTATTTTGTAGCTCTCCAGCATTAATCATTTGCGATTCAAAACCTGTAGAAGGTGCTAAATCGTAGTTAGTAAGCAGTTGTCGGCTAATATTATTATAATAGTTGAACGTTAAATTGATTCTATTTTTCCATACACCAACGTCTACTCCAAGGCTCATATTGTCGGTTTTAGTCCATTTTATATCACTATTATTCAATCGAGAAAGAACTGAACCTAGAGTTGAAAACGATGTATATGGACGCATTGTACGGTTGAATGTGTAGTATTCTATAGCGTCGGCAGGACTTGAATTCTGTGAACCTGTTATACCATATGTTGCTCTAAACACTAAGTTAGATACGTAACCGCTAAGCCATTTCTCTCTATACGCATTCCATCTAGCACCAACACTCCAGAAAGGAGTTAAGCTATGGTCTGCATAACGTGATGTTACTTCACTACTAATGTTCCAGTCTAATGAGTAACGATTATCATAACTGTAAGACAACTGCGTGATGAATCCCATGGTTCTAGATATTGCTTCAGAACCACTAGGATTGGTAGTCATCTTATTTCCGAATATGAAGTCACTCATATGAGGATCAGGATAACCCACAGCAGACAAGTTAACATAGTTACTTCTATCTTCACTTAAGGTCCAGTTTCCAAAGACACTTAATAGATGTTTGCGCAAAGACATGTTCCAGTTCAAACCTAAGTTGCTTGACCATGAGGTCATTTCACCAGTATTTTTAGAGTAACTACCTCTCAAAGTCTTATCTAGTTCTGTTAAGAAAGAAGTATGTTCAGCAGGTAAGAAACGCTCAGAACGAGCCATACCACGTTGATAAGAGAGATTTTCTGTTAGTCGAAGATTCTTCAATAATTGACATTCTAGATTCAAAGTTGCTGCAATATTGGTGCTATTTGTAAGGTCTCTAATACCTACATTAGCATTAAATAGAGGATTAGCAATAGGTACACTGCCTGAACCTGTATGGTTATCAAGTTGTCTTAAATATTCTCCAAACTCATTAGTTGGACGATAATAAGGATTTACACGAGTATATTCTGAGAATGAACCATATGGAGAATTATTACCACCGCTCTCTGAAAGGTTCAAAGCTGCACCAATAGTGATATTCTCTTTACGATAAGTCATGTTGAAGTTGATACTCTTTATATTTTGACTTGAGCCCTTCATTACACCAGGAGTAAATGTTGTATTAAGATCTAAGCTATATCTAAATGCCTCTGTACCACCTGACGCAGATAAAGAATGACGGTGTTGGAAAGCTGTTCTCAATGGTTTACTAAGCCAATAGGTATCAACTCCCGCAAGAACATTGCGCAACAACGAGTTGTAACGATTCATACTTTTATCGTTAGTTGGGTCGTAAACGCCTGCATCCCACTCCATTTGAAGTTTCTCTTTTGCGTTCATCAACTTGTAGTCGGTTAGGTCTGGACTTTGAATTGTTAGTCCACCATTGTAGCTAACCGACAAAACACCATCGGGTGCAACCTTTGTTTCAATTACAACTACACCGTTTGAAGCACGTGAACCATAGATTGCTGTAGCTGCAGCATCTTTTAATATGGTTACATTCTCAATACGCTCGGGATCTAACTGCAAGATACGACTCATTGAAACGATAAGTCCATCAAGTACAAATAGAGGTGTATTAGGGCGACTAGACACGTTGTCAAGAAGCAAATCCATACTATTTAGAGATGCTGTAGTACCAAGGTTTTGGTCTCCACGGATAAGAAATTCTGGCTGAGCGTTAGGGTCTGAACCTTTAGTGTTGCTCTCTAACACTTTAAAACTAGGATCATAGAATTGCAAACTCTTTAATATATTGGTTGGATTAAGTTTGCGCAACTCATCTCCTTTCACTGAAACATAGTTACCAGTAAAGCTTGATTTGCTTCTACGACTAATACCCGTCACCACGACTTCATCAACCATTTGTCCATCTGCCTTAAGCGCAATTTTCATATTTGCACTCTCTTTGGTTATTTGCAATGATACGGCTTCATATCCCATATATGAAATTTTGATTGAAGCTTTGCGTGGAACCTGTAACGAGAATTTACCATTTACGTCTGTGATACAACCTTTTACACCATCTTTTTGGGTACCATCAGTTAGCATCACCGTTGCTCCAATCAGCGTTTCTTTGGTCTTTGCATCAATTACAACACCTTCGACATGCAACATTTTCTTTGCATCTTCATCTCTGGTATATGATGAAATAATAATATGCCGACCGATTTCATAACGTATCAAGATATTTTGATCACCAATAAGACGTCCTAACACTTTGTCTAAAGGCATCTCCTTTACATTAAGCGTGGTTGGACTCGCAATACCAACAAGGGCAACTTCTTGAAATTCTATGGTGGCTTCAGCTTGCTTTGCCACTTGTTCAAGTACCTTTCCCAAAGGCTCATTACTTACACGTAAGGTAACCTTGGTATTCTTCCAATCGTCAACAGCTGTACTTTGCGCCTGCACTTTGACGAAAAACAATTGCATTATGCATAGCATCAGTAGCCATACAAAAGCTTTAGGTTGGTTCTTTTCTGTTTTTTTCATCGATAAGCCATATTATATTTATACAATAAACGATCAAGTCTACTACTAAAACAACAGGTTGTAGATTCTTGCTTCTGATAGAATCTTCTATATAACAATTATAAAATAAGCAATAGATGCACTTATTCTAATAATTTATCAAGAATTTGTAAATATTCTTGATTGATATTATAGTTATTTTTGTATTCAAGGTAAAGAGGACGTACACGTTCTAATTCTTTTCCATTGCGAGTGAAATTGACAAGAAGCTGATAAAGAACTGCATCTCTTAGTGCTCCTGAATAGAATAAAGACAAGGTTTTAAACATTTCTTCTAATTGACGTGGAGCGGTGTATTGTTGATTTGCTAGAGTTGCTTTCTTCTCGTTCTCATAGAAACAATAGCGCATTAAGAAACTAACATAATCTGGTGAAGCTAATGCCCCTTCTGTCGAACGAAGCTTCACGCCGTCCATAATCTTCCAATAATCGCCAATACCTTGATCGCTAACAGCAAGCTTTCTCGTTTCTGCATACATCTGAGGATATTCCATATAAGACGTGTAAGCAGCAGCTTCAGTTGTTGATAAGATATATTCGGCAGCTAAAGGAGTAAGTTGTTTTCCTGCTTTCTTCACCATTTCTTGAACCTTTGTAAGCAAGATTCGAGAATCTTCAATACGCTTTTGAGGTTTAATATCTACCACAATACATGCCAATAATTGAGACTTATAACGCATCTGACGCTTTAACTCAGAAATGCCCTGCAACATATTGTTTGCAGCTACGGCTTTCTTATCTCCTGAAAACGTTGTTTTTGGTGGTAAATTATTATCATATTGCACAGCAACATGAATGCTATCACCAGGCAAAAGCAATACATTTACTTGACCATTTAAAAGCATACAAACTAGATTCTTCGTATTAAACGAATATAAATGCTCTTCACCTGGATTGTTATGAAACTCTGCATTAAAGAAAGGAGATTGTAAACAATCAAAATAAACCATCTCACGCTTATACCCATTCACCTCTGCACTAAGCGTTGTCTTACGCTGAGCAAAGCTATTTAACGCAAGAAATAGAAACATTCCCCAAATAAAGTAAAATCTTTTTAGTATCATCATTTATATGTTTTATGGTTAGAATTAAATTAAAATATGAGAGATATCGATTTGTTTATAAAAAAAATATTATTTAAAATTTCAATAAATCACACATATCTTTATTTTCTTTTGTTTTTACAAAAATAGGCTATTTTATTTATGATTCATTGTATTTTCCAACTAAAAAACGTTAATAAATAGTATTTTCCTTCTCTTTTCTTAATTTCTCTTCTCCTATATATATAATAGGTGTAAAAGAATAATTGACCTTTTATAAATTATCAACCACTTTTATAATTCACATTCTGATATTTAGAATCAATTTTAAGACCATTATTTCATTCTTCTTCCACCATCATAATTGTTTGAAACAACTTATAATCTTCATCCACGAGAACTAATAGCAAGAACATCCTAACACTAAACGCATTCTTTTTTCACCCATATCGTTCTTTCTACTTTGTTAAAAAAGAATAAACACAATCTAATTCCTCGCCAAATATAAATAATAATATATACCTTTGCAACCGCAATACGGGCAAGTCTTACACGACCAGCTCCTTTCGAATCCTCCAGGATAGGAATATAGCAAAGGTAGAAGGTTGAGCGGTGCGATGTAAGTAGCTTGTCCACCCGCCTCTTTAGCTCAGTTGGCCAGAGCACGTGATTTGTAATCTCGGGGTCGTTGGTTCGAATCCGACAAGAGGCTCAAAAGCAATTAGGTTATAAACTGCAACAACATGCGCTTTATAACATTCAGAAACACAAGAGGAATAGATGTGCATCTATTCCTCTTTTTTATTATACTACCACTTATAAGGATATGAATAATCTCCACTTCTAGGCTTTATTAAGAGTAAGAAAGGAACTGTAGATCTCGAGTGGGGATATGCATATAGTTTAGCAAGCCTAAAAAGAGCTCAGTAGAAAGCCTTTAATACAATATCTTATGCCCTAATACAAGCGTTTAGAACGCAAAAAAATGCTGCGACTAAGGCTATTGAGCCATGAAGCAGCATTTCCAATAAAGCTAAAGAGGGTTATTATTGTATTTTATTCCAATAAACTCTTTTAAAGAAAGGACCGAGTTTTCCTTTCACTGTCAATACGTTTGGCTTTTCGAAATACATCTCAACACGATACACCTTACCGCTTGTGGGGTCGTATATTTTACCATCTTCCCAAGCATCTTCACCATTATAAGTTACCTTTTCTACCAACACAATTTGATTAGAAGGAGTTTTTCTCTTCGATTCATCGGGATTTTTAAGATCGGTACGCAATGTTCCATCAGGATTTTTCATATTCTCGAGCCACACAACTTGTGCACGATAACCATTTCCATACTTAAAAATTTTTACCTTAGAGTTGCGTCCATCTTTCACAACATGATAAAGACCAACAATTTTATCGGCTGCATTTTGTGCCGATAAGGGTAATAAACACACTGCAAAAAGCAATGTAAAGGCAATAAAAAATCGCTTCATTATTTGTTTTATTTTATAATTTAACTTATTTATCTGTTGAGATTTTCAGACACCCATATCTCGTTTTTGTCGTATTATTTGTTCTAAACACGAACATAAGAAAACGACTGCAAAGGTAATTATTTTTAAGAATTACTCAAAAAAAACGTCTAAAAAAAAGCACCACTTTAAGCAAAAAGTACTCTAAATTCAGTTCTATTAAAGCCTCAGCACGCATCAATTCGCACTAAAATCACCCCATTTCACCCCAACGATCTACTCATTATTTTTCAACTCCATTTCTATCGACAAATAAAAGCAATGAGTTTGCCTTTCAAAAGCATCGTTTTTACACACTAAAAGCATTGATATTACACCCTAAAAGCAATGCTTTTTAAGCCAATTAAAGAACCAACTTAACACAGGGCGAATGGAGGTGAAATATAACTAGATCACAATTAGATCTATGCTGAATTTCTTTCACGACAAAATAGCAATAACAAAAAACAGAAAAAGCACCTCTTTATAAAATAAAATACGTAAATTTGTAGCTAATTTAGAACTTAAAAGTGGTCTTTCATTCATCTTTGCACAATAAAGCCAACCACGTTATGCACAACAACTTGCAAACAAAAAGGCTACAAAAACTATGAATTGTGCTACCAAACAACATATAAAGCGAATAAAAATACAAATGGATATAGCAAATTCTTTCAAACAAATAAAGGCTTATGCACGCATCGAAGGTGCCATTTTAGGCGTCATTTGGGTTGCATCATTTGCATTCTTAGTTTATATGCCACAAAGTTTGTGGGGCAATCTTATGATCCTTTCTACCCCATTCTATGCAGGTTGGCGTATCAAAAACTTTCGAGACAAGATTAGAGAAGGATTTATTTCATTTAAAGCAGCATACTTTTTTTCGGCTTATACGTTTTTCTATGCCTCATTAATCTTTGCAGCTTGTCAGTTTATTTACTTCCAATGGCTCGACAGTAGTGCCTTTACAAACCTCTTTATCCAAACACTTCAAACGGCAATTCCCACTTACAAGCAATTGAAAATGGACATCAGCGAGTTGCAAGAAGGCATAAAACTAATTAGAGAAATGAATGCTATAGACATCACTTCTATAATCCTTATGCAGAATATATTTATCGGAACCATACTAAGTGCTCCGCTTGCAGCATTCTATAAGAAAGAACCCAGTAAATAAGAAGTCGTTCTTTGGGAATACAAAATAATGAATAATCGTTTGAATACATAACACAACAAATCAACAACAACTATGAACATTTCGGTAGTTATACCCTTATATAATGAAGAAGAATCGTTACCAGAGCTATATGAGTGGATTGAACGAGTGATGAACAATAACAACTTTAGCTTTGAAGTAATTTTCATTAACGATGGTTCAAAAGATAATTCGTGGAAAGTAATTGAAGAACTTGCTCAAAAATCGCCTCATGTTAAAGGCATTAAGTTTAGACGTAACTACGGGAAAAGTCCCGCTTTATACTGTGGTTTCAAAGAAGCTCAAGGCGATGTAGTAATTACAATGGACGCAGATTTGCAAGATTCGCCCAATGAAATACCCGAATTGTATCGCATGATTACTGAAGATGGTTACGATTTGGTGTCGGGCTATAAAGAAAAGCGTTACGATCCACTTTCTAAAACCATTCCAACTAAGCTCTTTAATGCCACAGCTCGTAAGATAAGCGGCATTCATAATCTTCACGATTTCAATTGTGGTTTGAAGGCATATCGCCTAGATGTGGTTAAAAATATCGAAGTTTATGGCGAAATGCACCGTTATATTCCTTACTTAGCTAAGAATTCTGGTTTTGAAAAGATTGGCGAAAAGATTGTGCAACATCAAGCTCGCAAATATGGAACATCAAAGTTTGGTTTAAATAGATTCTTCAATGGCTATCTAGATCTTATCACTTTGTGGTTCTTAAGCAACTTTGGCAAGAACCCAATGCACGTCTTTGGCCTCCTTGGTTCTATCTTCTTCATCATTGGTTTCTTTGCGGCTGCAATTATAGGAGCCGATAAATTATGGGCATTGTCACAAGGCATTCCACAACGTTTGGTTACCGATTCGCCCTATTTCTATATCTCTTTAACAATGATGATATTGGGAACACAACTTTTTATGGCTGGATTTATTGGAGATATGGTTAGCCGTTCGTCTTCAACTCGCAACGACTATCAGATTGAAAAGACCATCTAAAACGAATTATTTTATAACACCACAAGTATAAAAGGATGAAAAAACTAATTTACTTCTTGTTGTTCTCGCTTTTCATTTCAGCGTGTTCATCTACCGATTGTCCGCTAAGTAGTGGTGTATTGGCACGCTATAAGCTAATGGGAAACGTCAAGAAATTAGTCGATACGCTCACCATCTCTACCCAACGTCACACCAGTGGCGACACCATTTTATTGAATAGAGCAGTAAATGTGGATAGTTTCAACTTGCCAATGAGCTTTCAAGGAAATGAAGATGCGCTGTTTTTAAGTATAAAAAATACCAACAAAGAAATTTGGAAAGATACAATTCGAATTACCAAAACAAACGAACCACACTTCGAGTCGGTTGATTGTGCAGCAGCATTCTTTCATACTATTCAAAAAATAACATACTCTCGCAACGCAATAGATTCTGTTGTCGTTCATAATTCAAAAGTAACCAATGACAATTCACAAACACATTTCTACCTATATTTTAAGAGTCAGCGTTAGTATTCTACTCTTTTACATCGGTATTGCAGTACAGGCACAACCTAAAAAGCTGGTTTTGAAAGCAAAAAGCGATTCGGTTGCGTTTTTCAATGGCGTAACATTATCGGTAGACCTCATAGGAATTGGACAGAACTTACTTAGCAATGAGGGACAATACGAAGCAAGTTTGCGTGCCAACTTAAAAGACAAATATTTCCCTATCATTGAGTTAGGATATGGAAAGAGTAACACAAAGGGCGATGAAACAAAGATTTCGTATAGCACAATGGCACCATACGGTCGCATTGGTATCGACTTTAATGTAATGAAGAATAAACACGATATCTATAAAGTATTCGTTGGAGGTCGTTATGGCTTTTCTTCTTTCAAGTATAACATCGAAACTCCTGGTGTAGTAGACCCCGTATTCGGTGGTATTGCGCCCTTTGGAGCGAATAACATCAGTGGTTCTTACCACTGGATCGAAGCTGTATTTGGACTCGATGCACACATCGTTGGACCTTTAAGAGCAGGCTGGAGCATTCGATATAAAAACAGATTGGCAAAGAAAGCTAACGAAATGGGAGAGCCTTATTATGTTCCTGGATATGGAAGAGGAGGCAGTTCTACCTTTGGAGGCTCTTTTTATGTGGCAATAGAACTCTTTAACAAAATAAAGAAAAACAATATAAACAACTCTAAATAGTGATTCGATATCAGAAAAGATAAAGAATAAAAAATGATAGTATTTCACTTTCAAGATAATAAAGACATAACATGGCAACAAAACAGATAAAAAAACGTCTCTATTGGCAAATTCCTCTCTTGTTATTGCTCCTCATTGGCACCGCATATATAAGCAAACAGCAGAAGAACATGCCTTATATAGAGAATAAAGGAATGATATTTGGAACAACATATCACATAACTTATCAAAATGATGACGACCTTCATAAAGAGATTTTAGCAGAGTTAAACAAGGTAGACACTGCTCTATCTACTTTTAATCCGCAATCTATCATTTCCAAAATCAATAACAATCAGCCCACACGAACCAACGAATTGTTCAACAAGGTGTTTCTTCTTGCCGAAGATATCAGTAACAAAACAGACGGAGCTTTTGACATAACAGTTGCTCCTTTGGTTAATGAATGGGGCTTTGGGTTTAAGAAAGGCGTTGAACCAACAAAGCATGTGATCGATAGTCTGCGCCAACTCACTGGCTATAAGAAAGTGCGTTTAGTGAACAACACCGTGAAAAAGGACGACAACCGCATTATGATCGACTGCAGTGCAATTGCAAAAGGCTTTGGAAGTGACGTGGTTGCAAGTTACTTAAAGAGTAAAGGTGTAAAGAACTTTATGATTGAAATAGGCGGAGAAATTGTTACTTCGGGAATAAGTTCTAAGCGTCTTCCTTGGAAAATAGGCGTTATTAAGCCCACAGACGATATCACTCAGCAAAGTCAAGAGGTGCAAACTATCCTCAATGTAACCGACAAAGCAATGGCAACAAGCGGTAATTATCGCAATTTCTACTATAAAGGCGGAAAGAAATATGCCCACACTATCGACCCAGCAACGGGCTATCCAGTTCAGCATAACATTCTTTCTTCTACCGTAATAGCCAGCAACTGCGCCACAGCAGATGCCTATGCAACTGCCTTTATGGTGATGGGTTTAGACAAAGCGAAAAGAGTTTTAGAGCAACAGAAAGAGATCATGGCTTATTTTATCTATGCCGATAAAGATGGAAAGAATGCCGTTTGGTACTCTCCTACATTAAAAGACAAGATCGTTCAATAAACTATGGAGCAGTCGCCGACATCACATCTCAAGCTATTAGCACTGCCCTTGTTTCAAGGAATAACGCAACAAGAGTTACATCAACTTGCTGCCCATGCCCGTTTTCACTTTCAAAAGCTAAATAGTGGCATTACCTTTATAAAAGAAGGAGAGGCTTGTAAGGACTTATTCTTTTTGCTACAAGGAAGGGTTGAGATAACAACTTCGTCGGCAAACCATTCCTTTATGGTGAAAGAATGGCTCGAAACGCCTTCAGTTATACAGCCAGAACGATTACTAGGACTTAGTCCTTGGTTCCCATCTACATACACGACGCAAGAAAATAGCAGTATATTAAGCATTGATAAAGAAAGTATTTTGAGTTTTATAGAACACTCATTTATCTTCCGAATCAACTTTATGAATATCTTATCTACCCGCATTCAAAAGATGGAACGACAGCAATGGCGTCCCATAAGCGATTCATTAAGGGAAAAAATTATTCGTTTTTTCGAACAACATGTATATAATATAGGTGGCAAAAAGATATTCTTCATCAAGATGATTACGCTTGCAAAGGAAATGAATGTAAAGCGAATAAAGGTGTCGAACGTACTAAACGAATTGCAGAGCGAACACCTATTAAAGCTAGAAAGGGGCAGAATAATTATTCCTGCACTTGAAAAACTCATTCAAAAAGCACAAATATAAGAATAAATAAACAAGATATGGCAACACAAGATAATAAGAACTCAATAGCGAATAATCCTTTTTTTAATGATTATTCCACTCCACATAACACCGTTCCATTCCACCTTATCAAGCTAGAACACTACGAAGAAGCTTTCATGGAGGGAATGAAAAGAGAGAAAGAAGAACTTGATAAGATTATAAACAATGAGGAAGAGCCTACTTTCGACAATACTATCATATATAAAGACGAAACTAAAGGTGAGCATTATTACGACTTATTAGGACGTGCTTCTACTGTATTTTCGTGTATGTTAGGCGCAGAAACAAACGACGATCTCGATGCTTTAGCTCAAAAGATGAGTCCTCTTCTCACCCAACATGCTAATGATATGCAGCTGAACGAAAAGCTTTTCAAACGCATTAAGCATGTATATGAACACCATAGAGAGCTTACTACTGAAGAAGAAACATTGCTTCAGAAGGTTTATGATGGCTTTGTTAGAAGTGGTGCTCTACTAAATGAAGAAGGAAAAGAGCAGTTTAGACGATTAAGTGAAGAAGCAAGTTTGTTGTCATTGCAATTCTCTCAAAACCTATTAAAAGAGAATAAAGCATTCGAATTGCATCTAACTAACGAAGAAGACCTTGACGGATTGCCCGAAAGTGCACGCCAAATGGCAGCTCATACGGCACAAGAACAAAATAAAGAGGGTTGGATTTTCACCCTAGACTTCCCTAGTTACTCTCCTTTTCTCACCTATTCTACAAAGAGAGAGCTAAGAGAAAAACTCTATATGGCTAAGAATACAGAGGGAATTCACGACAATCCCGAGAACAACTTGGCTATATGTACACGCCTAATCAATATTCGTAGAGAACTAGCTCAATTGCTTGGACACGACACTTATGCTGATTATGTATTAGAACATCGCATGGCAAGTAGTGTAAAAAACGTGTATAAGCTTTTTAATGACCTTATTTCAGCTTACAAGCCACAAGCTATTAAGGAGTTAAAAGAAGTTGAACAGCTTGCAAAAGAAATGGAAGGAGATTCTTTTGAGATGCAACCTTGGGACTTTGGATATTACTCTCACAAGCTACAACTTCAGAAGTACAACATCGATTCAGAAATGCTTCGCCCCTATTTCGAACTCTCTAAGGTAATAGAAGGGGTGTTTGGATTAGCTAATCGTCTATATGGTATCTCATTTAAGGAGAACAATGACATTCCAGTTTACCATCAAGACGTTAAGGCTTACGATGTGTTTGATGCCGACGGAAGCTATCTTGCTGTGTTTTATGCCGACTTCCACCCTCGAAAAGGAAAGCAAGGCGGTGCTTGGATGACTGAGTTCCAAGGTCAATGGATAACTAGAAAGGGCGAAAACATTCGTCCTCATGTCAGTGTTGTGATGAATTTCACTAAGCCAACACCACAAAAACCAGCCTTATTAACGCTTGGCGAGGTTGAAACTTTCTTGCATGAATTTGGTCATTCGCTACATGGAATGTTCGCCAATACACGCTTTGGCAGTTTAAGTGGCACCAATGTGTGGTGGGATTTTGTTGAACTTCCATCTCAATTCATGGAAAACTATGCCACAGAGAAGGAGTTCTTACGTACGTTTGCTTATCACTTCGAGTCTAAAGAACCTATTCCTGACGAATTGATTGATAGAATTATTAAGAGTAAAAACTATCTTTCAGCTTATGGTTGCTTACGTCAAGTGAGCTTAGGGTTATTAGATATGGCATATTACACACAGAAAGACGAGTTCAAAGAAGATATTATCGCTTTTGAGAAAGATGCTTGGAAAGATGCAATCATCACAAAACAACTTCCTAATACTTGTATGACCACCCAGTTCTCTCATATCATTTCGGGTGGATATGCAGCAGGATATTACAGTTATAAGTGGGCAGAAGTGTTAGATGCAGATGCCTTTAGCCTCTTTAAAAAGAACGGAATATTTGATAAAAGCACTGCTCTTAGCTTTAGAGAAAACGTTCTTTCAAAGGGAGGAACAGAACATCCAATGATTTTATACAAGCGTTTTAGAGGACAAGAACCCACTATTGATGCCCTATTAGAACGCAATGGAATTAAAAAGAATTAAGCCTTTACTATGACAAAGAATACAGACAAACAGCACATCTTAGATATTCGCTACCTCAGAATGGCACGAATATGGGCAGAAAACAGCTATTGCGAGCGACGTAAAGTTGGAGCAATAGTGGTTAAAGATAAAATGATTATCAGCGATGGGTATAACGGAACACCTGAAGGTTTTGAGAATGTGTGCGAAGATTCGAACCAAATAACAAAGCCTTATGTGCTCCATGCCGAGGCCAATGCAATCACAAAGCTAGCCAGAAGTTCAAATAATAGCGAGGGAGCAACATTATATGTAACTGCATCGCCATGTATAGAATGCTCTAAACTCATTATTCAATCGGGAATAAAAAGGGTTGTTTATGGCGAGAAATACCGTTTAGAAGATGGTATAAACCTTTTGAAAAGAGCTGGAGTAGACGTTGAATATCTCGAAGTAGAATAAAGATTATAGGAGAATATAAAGATGAAATTAAACCGAAATCATTCTAATCGCTACATGCCTTTATTACTTGCATTATGCGTTATCATTGGTATTATCATCGGAACATTCTATGCAAACCACTTTTCTGGTAATAGATTAAACATCATTAATTCTGGAAGTAGCCGATTAAACAATCTCCTTCACATAATTGATGACCAATATGTAGACGATGTCAACATTGATTCTTTGGTGGATAAGGCTATTCCTCAAATCTTAGGTGAACTTGATCCACACTCTGTTTACATTCCTGCAAAAGACGCCCAGGCTACAACCGACGAGCTAAAGGGGTCTTTTTCGGGCATAGGAGTTGAGTTTGTTATCCGTCAAGATACCATTAACGTTCAGAATGTCATAGAGAATGGACCATCAGAACGTGCAGGTCTTCTTGCAGGAGACAAGATTGTGGCGGTTGATGGTAAGCCTTTTGTAGGTAAAAAGGTAACCAACGACGAAGCTATGAGAGTGCTTAAAGGTCCCAAAGACACCAAGATTAAAATCTCTGTTAAACGATATGGGCACAAAACCCCTATCACTTACACTGTAACACGTGGCGAAATTCCTCGCAAAAGTGTGTCAGCTGCTTATATGCTCAACAACTCTGTGGGCTATATACGCATCAAAAGTTTTGGAGAAACAACCTATCCCGAATTATTAATCGCCCTTGCTAAGTTGTCACAAGAAGGGTTTAAGGAACTAATTATCGACCTTCGAGACAATACTGGTGGTTATTTGGAAAGCGCAATACAAATAGCTAACGAGTTTTTACCTAAGAATAAGCTCATAGTTTACACGCAAGGACGCAAAAGCCCACGTCAAGAGTATCGCAGTGACGGGCATGGTAGCTACCAAAAGATGCCTCTTGTAATACTCATTAACGAGGGTTCGGCATCCGCTTCTGAGATATTATCAGGTGCAATACAAGATAATGATCGTGGAACAATCATCGGTCGCCGTTCATTTGGAAAGGGATTGGTTCAACAACAAATAGGTTTTCAAGACGGAAGTCTTATGCGTTTAACCATTGCACGCTATTATACTCCCTCAGGAAGATCTATTCAAAAGCCTTATACTTCTGGAAATGAAGCAGCCTATGCACAAGATTTAATATCAAGATACCAACACGGAGAGTTCTTTTCACAAGATAGTATCAAGCACACTGGTCCTGCTTATCACACAAGTATTGGTAGAAAGGTTTACGGAGGCGGTGGTATTACTCCCGACTTGTTTGTTCCTGAAGACACAACCAACTACACTTCATACTACAAACAAGCAACAATGAGCGGTTTAATTTTGCAATATGCATTCAATTATACCGACAACAACCGCCAGAAACTAAAGGATTTGAAAACCGTTGATGCGCTTAATCGCTTCCTTGTTAAACAGAATTTAGTTGATAAGTTTGCAACATTTGCCGACTCTCACGGCTTAAAACGTCGTAATTTGATGATTCAAAAATCGTATAAGTTAATCGAACAATTCATCATTAGCAGAATTGTTTACAACTTATTGAATGAAGAAGCATGGACAGATTACATCAACAGAGGCGATGCAACCATCACCAAAGCTCTGCAAGTGTTTAAAGAGGGTAAATCATTTCCACAGAAACCCGTGCAAAAACCCTCTGCCGTTCAACATAAAAAATAATACAGAGGACACTTAATGAATCAAGAAAAGATTTCTATTCGAAATACAATTAAAGAACAAATGCGACATCTCACCACCGAAAAAGTGGGCGAGATGTCGCTTGCTTTCGTTCCTACTCTATTGCAACATCCCCGCATAAAAGAGGCACAAACCATTCTTTTATATTGCGCCTTGCCCACCGAAGTGCAAACACTTCAATTGATTAAGGAACTAAAAGAAATGGGGAAAAACATTGTATTACCTGTTGTTACGGGAGAAACGACAATGGAGATAAGGATGTTTACAGACGAAAAGGATTTGAGAAAAGGTTCTTTTGGAATATTAGAACCGCAAGGAAAAGTGTTGAACAATCTGCCATTGATTGACATTGCCATTGTTCCTGGATTGGCTTTCAGTGCAGATGGCAAGCGACTTGGACGTGGAAAGGGCTATTACGATCGCCTGCTTAAACACATCCCACAATGCTATAAAATAGGAATATGCTTCTCATTTCAACTCATCAACCACATTCCCACCACCCAATACGATGTAATGATGAACGAAGTGATTGCCCTTTAAGTTCTATATATAATAAGGTATAAATCAGAAACGCATTTTTTTGCAGATTTTCTTATATCGATAGAGGGAGAAGAGAGAAAGGTATTAAAAATCAAGTAGATACCCATTTGATAACGATAGCCTCACCCTTTGCGGCTTTTTTCTTGCTCAGCCTTGCGCAAAAGCAGCGTTTTTACACTTCAAAAGCATTGCTTTTTGCACGCAAACTCAATGCTTTTAGAGTTCAATAGCAATGCAATTACAAAGTCTTTCCATTTGGGTGAACTGGAAGATAAAGAGCAATAAAAATGAGATACAAATAAAAAGTAGTGTAATAGAATAATATTTGTGATATTTTTCTATTTCTTTTTGATACTTATCTTTAATTTTGCACCCACAAATAATCAACGAAACAACAAATATGAAAAGATTTTTCACATCATTAGTTATTACCACTTGTGCTCTAATAGGTTATGCGCAACAACCCATAGGCACACTAAACGTTAAACCTTTTGTGGGTGCGACCCTCACAAGGTTACAGCCAATAACCGATAATAAGATGAAAATGAATGCAGGAGTTGTGGCTGGTGCAGAGCTAGAATATCAATTATTAGAGAAAGCTTCGGTTAGTGCTGGAGTGCAATTTTTAACACAAGGCGCAAAAAAAAACAAGAGTTTCGATGACTTTGGCAACACTATTACAAAATCACTCTATACAGAATACCTCTCTATTCCACTTACATTCAACTATTATGTCATTTCTAATTTAGCAGTTAAAGCAGGTTTTGAGGGCAAAATTCTAACCCATTCACAATTTGCCAACAAAGACATAACGGGTAAAAACACGCATAATTTAACAAAAACTCTTAACCAATTCCTTGTTGCATTGCCCCTTGGTGTTTCGTATGAATACAACCATTTTGTGTTAGAAGCACGCTATTCGCTACCTTTAACCAAGATATCTAATGGTCGTTATATGGCTCTAACATCAACAGGCGAATTTCCTTTGAATGGCAATTATCACACCTTCCAAATTACACTTGGCTACAAATTCAAGATTTAAGTTTCTATCTTGAAACACAATAAAACAAAAGTCGCCTTGCTTGCTCATCTTGCAAACAAAGCGACTTTTATTTTTTATGTATGGAATATCTAATGAATTCGAATATCTGTAATCACAAAATTACCCCCTGCAGCCTCGTTTAACGCCTTTATAAGATCGGTTCTGCGCATCAACAAATCGTGTCTTACAGCAGGATTCACAATCTTTACATGCAGTGTTTGATTGTAAATATACTTCTCTGTGGTGTATTTCGCCACCACATTTCCAACAATTTCATCCCAAGCATCAACCACTCTATGTTGTAAGAGAGGCGTTTCGAGTCCGCTTCTTCTTAGATATTGCCCCAGAATTTCATGTATTTGTTTCGCTTGTTTCTTAAACATTTTATGCCTCTTGCTTAATAGTTATTTGCCCGTTATCTACATGAAACAACTTATAATCAAAGTTTCCCATTTTCAAAATCGAATCAAGATGATCTCTATTGGTGTCGGTTATGAAAATTTGTCCATAGCTATCGTTGGCTACAAGATTAACAATGCGCTCCACTCTGTTAGCATCTAACTTGTCGAAGATATCGTCTAACAATAAAAGAGGCGTGGTTTTAGAGGCGGTTCGCTTTAGAAAATCGAACTGAGCAAGCTTTAATGCCAACACAAAAGTTTTGTTTTGACCTTGACTTCCCTCTTTTTTCATCTGATAACCACCAAGTAACATCTCTAAATCATCACGATGAATGCCATGTAATGAATAGCCAACGGCACGGTCTTTAAAGCGATCTCGTTGAATGACTTCAAGTAAATCACCTCTCTGACAATGCGAAATATAATTCAAACTAACAGTTTCTTTTCCTCCAGATATCTGCTGATAAATCTGCTGAAACACAGGTATAAAATTCTCAACAAACGCCAATCGCTTTTGATAAACAATGGTTCCTTGCTCTGCCATCTCTTCTTCAAAAAGCGAAATCAATGTATTATCGGGCTCATTCTCTTGTTTCAGTAGTGCATTTCGCTGTTGCAATGCTTTAGAATAGCGAAGAAGTGCCTCCATATAAGTAACGTCGAGTTGCGAAATAACAATATCAAGGAAACGTCTTCGGTCTTCACTTGGTCCTTCAATAAGGGCTACATCTGATGGAGAAACAAAAACTAAGGGAATGAAACCGATGTGTTGCGACAATCGTTTGTATTCTTTTTTGTTACGTTTAAAATGCTTTTTCGAGCCTCTTTTCATGCCACAATAAATCAATTCCTCATCATTCGCCTCATTAGTGTATAGTCCTTCGAGCACAAAGAAATCCTTATCGTGCATCATTACTTGCGAATCTACAGTATTAGAAGAGCTTCGACAAAATGAAAGATAATAAACAGCATCGAGCATATTGGTTTTTCCTACACCATTATGACCTATAAAACAATTCATCTTAGGCGATAAATCGAGCGTTATATCTTCAATATTTTTATAATTAAGAAGCGTTATCTTCTTTAAAATCATATATCAATCTTAATTCTTTTACAATCTAATCCAATTTGAAAAAGGGTCTCAAAAAGTATCATTTCATCCCCATAAGACAAAGGATAATTGCCCCTTAACAAGCCGTCTTCAGGCAAAGTTACTTGTTTTACAGTACATAAAAGAAAAAAGTAGATAATAAATTTCACTATATGAGATAAAATAATTATTTTTGCATCACATTCGATCTATTCTCAAAAGCATATTTCGAGAACCAAGAAGACTAATAAAATAACAACAAATAATAATGGTAAACAAAAAAGAAAACGCTGCTAGCAATATGGCAGAAACGCTTACTTCATCAGAAGTATTTATGCTAAAATATAAAAAGCATATTGTAATTGCCGTTGTAGCACTTATCGTTCTTGTTGCAGGTTTCTTCCTTTACAAGAACTATGTATCAGCTCCTCGTGAAGAAAAGGCAAGCACAGAACTTGCAAAAGGTCAAGAACTATTTGGAATGCAACAATTCGAACAAGCGTTAAATGGCGATGGTGCCACCTTTAGTGGCTTCGTTAAGATTGCAAATGATTATAGTTCAACAGACGCAGGCAATCTTGCTAAGCTTTATGCAGGTCTTTGTTACGCTAATTTAAATAAATGGAACGAAGCTGTTAAGTATCTTGATAGCTACTCACCAGGCAACGATGCAATGGTAAGTCCAGCAGCAATCGCAGCTTTAGGTAACGCTTATGCACACGTAGGAAAGATAGATGAAGCTATTAACGCATTGAAGAAAGCAGCAGACAAGGCAGATAGCAAGTCTGAAGATGGCACAAACAACAGTCTTTCTCCAACTTTCTTACTTCAAGCAGGACAGCTACTTGAAAGCCAAAACAAAAAGGCTGACGCTTTAAAAGTTTATCAAGACATCAAGAAAAAATATGTAAACTCGGCTATTGTTCAAAGCCAAGAGATTGATAAATATATCGAACGAGCTTCTTTATAATAAGGATGGCAACAGCATTAAGAAACTTATCAAGCTATGATGCGGCTACAGTTCCAGACGCTAGTAATATGTGTTTCGGTATAGTTGTATCAGAATGGAATCCTGAAATCACAGGAGCTTTATTAGAAGGTGCGGTAAATACGCTTGAGAAACATGGTGCAATTCCTGAGAATATCCATGTAAAAACAGTTCCAGGAAGCTTCGAATTGATCTATGGAGCACATCAAATGGTTCTCAATGGAGGATATGATGCACTCATAGTGTTAGGCTCTGTAATCAAAGGAGATACGCCTCACTTCGATTATATCTGCCAAGGTGTAACCACAGGAATAGCTCGTTTGAATACAACTAGCGAGATTCCCATTATCTATGGCTTATTAACTACCGACAATTTGCAGCAAGCTTTAGACAGAGCTGGCGGTAAATTAGGTAACAAAGGTGACGAATGTGCAGTAGATGCGATAAAGATGGCTAAATTTTAAAACCACTATTGCAACACACAAAGGCACCAACTCAAAAGAACAAACAATAGAGTAAAGAATAAAAAGTAGGGCAGTTCTATTATGTTCTGCCCTACTTTGTTTCAAGAAGTCAACTTTTTACAAATCAACCTCAACGCATTGCACTCGCAAATTATATATTGAGCCACATTCTTTATTCATCAACAACACAAAAGAAATAACAAGGATATGAAATTAAAACAATTATTTCAGGCATACGAATTTGAAGAGATTATGCCCGTAATCAACGAAATGTTTCCAGGAACAAGCAAATATCGTGAGCCTTTGAAAGTTGCTTACGACATATTACTTGAGCTAGAACCCATTCCAAGTAAGAAAGGAATTCTATACAAAATTATAGATAATAAAGCGAATGGAGAGACCTATATGGGTGCAGACGATAACAACTTCAGAACAACATGGCAGGTTGCACTAGGCAAGAGTGTATCAAGAGCCAAAGGAGTTACATTGAGTGACGCTGAAGTTGCAGCCAATTGCTTAGTTAATCTTTGCTTTATTGGAAAATATCCACCTGCATTTGAGGCAGCACACAAAAAGCTTTTGAAAGACTAAAAGAAAATATATTGATAAAGGTGATAGAATTTTTACATACATTCTATCACCTTTATTCGTTTCAGTAACTCCCCTATTTCAAATCAAGGGAATAGAGATGGGTTATCGTTTACTTCTGAAAAAGTTTTGAATAATCGTCTTACATTCTTCTTCCATCACCCCTTTCGTCACCTTAGTCTTAGGGTGTAAGGCATTAGGAGCAAAGCGCATAAAACCTCGTTTGTCGTCACTTGCACCATAAACAAGGCGTCCTAGCTGCGACCAACCTATCGCTCCAGCGCACATAACGCATGGTTCCAGCGTTACATATAATGTGCATTCGTTTAAATACTTACCTCCTAACGAGTTTGTTCCAGATGTAATGGCCTGCATTTCGGCATGAGCAGTGACATCACAAAGCATCTCAGTAAGGTTATGCGAGCGTGCAATAATCTTATCTTTAGCCACAACCACAGCTCCAACAGGTATCTCTCCTGCCTCTAAAGCAAGCTGAGCTTGTTCCAAAGCCTTAGTCATAAACCACTCATCACCTTTCACTTGCTGTTCAATCATTCGTGTTTCTTGTGTTATTATATTGCAAAAGTAGTGCTTTATTTTGGTTATCTAGAATATTATTGTAAATTTGTAATGATATAGTAATTACATTTATTCATGGCAAAACATAACGAGCTAGGACACTGGGGCGAAGCTTTGGCGGCGAAATTCTTAGAGAATAAAGGCTACAGTATTTGTGAAAGAGATTGGCATTATGGTAAACGTGACATCGATATCATTGCCTTTAATCCACAACACAACATCCTTGTTTTCGTAGAAGTCAAAACAAGAACCGACGAAACGATCACTCACCCAACTCAAGCCGTAGACAAAAGAAAGATAAAAAACATTGCAATTGCAGCCAATACTTATGTTAAAGAGCGCAATATTAGCTATGAATTACGATTCGATATCATATCCGTTATAGGGCATAACGAACACAATGCCAAGATAGAACATATTGAAGATGCGTTTAACCCCATGTTAATATAAATTCTATTATGAAGATTCACATTGATTACATTGACAAAACAGAATCAACAAACAGTTATTTTTCTCAACAGTCTGCTCCTCCAAGCAATTTAATGAAAGTGATAGTTGCTCGTGCTCAAAGCGCAGGAAGAGGTCAAGGAAGCAACTCTTGGGAGAGTGAAGAGGGTAAAAACCTCACCTTTTCGCTTGATATCACCCGCCCACAGGTGCCTCTTCATCTCAATTTTTATTTGTCAATTATTGTCGCTTTGGCTATTCATGATGCTTTAAGTCGTTACTCTAAAGATATAACTCTTAAGTGGCCCAATGATGTTTACTATAAAGATAAAAAGATTAGCGGTACACTTATCGAAACAAGTGTCAACTCTCAAATCATCACTCGTTGTATTTTTGGCATTGGAATCAATGTTAACCAAAAAGAATTTGTTAGTGATGCACCCAACCCCATTTCGCTTATCAACATCATTAACAACGAAACCAAGCTTTCAATAGTATTGGCAAAGACCTTAAAAGCTTTCCGAAAATATTACGATCAGTTGCGCCTTGGATATTATAACTCAGTAAAATTGCAATATATGAACGTGCTATATCGTTCTAAAGGCATCTTCCCTTACCGAGATAAAGATGGATTATTCGAAGCAGAAATTGTGGGAATAAAAGATAACGGACATCTTTGTTTGAAAGATACAGAAGGAAGAGTGAGAGAATATGAACAAAAAGAAGTGCAATTTGTGCTCCCTCAATAAAACAAAGCAAAACCAATCAAAAGACAAAATAAATATAATTAGAATATGGCAAGATACAAAAGAATTCTTTTAAAGCTTAGTGGTGAGAGTCTAATGGGCAACCAAGGCTATGGAATTGATTCACAACGACTACAAGATTACGCTCAACAAATTAAAGAAATACACGAGATGGGCGTGCAAATTGGTATCGTTATCGGAGGTGGAAACATCTTTAGAGGATTAAGTGGAGCATCTAAAGGCTTCGATAGAGTAAAGGGAGATCAAATGGGTATGTGTGCAACTGTAATCAATTCGCTTGCTTTAAGTAGTGCACTTGGCGCATTGGGCGTTAAGAACAGAGTATTGACCGCCATCAGAATGGAGCCTATTGGCGAGTTCTACACAAAGTGGAAAGCCATTGAAAGCATGGAAGATGGATATGTTTGTATCTTCTCTGCAGGCACAGGTAGCCCTTATTTCACTACCGACACTGGTTCTTCTTTGCGTGGAATTGAGATTGAAGCAGACGTAATGTTAAAGGGCACAAGAGTGGATGGCATTTATACTGCCGATCCAGAGAAAGACCCTACAGCTACAAAGTTTAGCGAAATAACATACGATGAGATATATACTAAGGGGTTAAAGGTGATGGACCTCACTGCAACAACGATGTGTAAGGAAAACAACCTACCTATTTATGTTTTCAATATGGACGTTGTTGGTAACCTTAAGAAGGTGATCGAGGGAGAAGATATTGGTACTTATGTGCACAACTAAATAGGCTCTTCAACCATTATTTCATTTCAATCCGTTAGGTTGCGCAATGCTTTACAAGTTCAGTTTGCTCAACTTAACGGATTTTCTTTTACCTTAAAACCAGCTCCTTTCTTTACTCTATCCAACTATTAGCCTCCTCTTTCTCACTCCCAAAGATGTTATTCTCCCCTATTCTTTTATCCTCTTCATCTACATCTATAGACATTTTATTTGTGTTCATACCATTCTTCAATGCAAACGAAGGATATATAACAATAGAAGATGAAAGTTCTTGCAGTACAAAGGAGATGGAATGTAAAAATAAAATGATTGCTATTGCGGTGTAAAAGTTATGGAATTAGAACGCAAAAGCATTGAGAAAAGAGGGTAAAAGCATTGACTTTTCAAGTCCTCCCCATTGGAGTTAAGAAAGAAAAATATATTATTATGCACCAAAAGAAGAGCTTATAGCTAATAAACCATAAGTATTAAAATGAAAAATAAAATGGGGTAAAATATTATTGATTATTTCTCTTCCTCATAATCCACATATTCGCCCTCTTCTTTTCTAAAGATTTTGCGATCGGTTTCTTGTGTATTGCGATAGTCTACAACTGTTTCTCCACTATCAGAACGATAGGTTCTTTGTCTTTCTTGCTGTTGTGTAGAGTGTCGTTGCTTATTAAACATATTGGTAACGTTCTTCACTCGGCGATAAAGAATGAAGAGAATCATTCCAATAAAGATAAGTCCTGATAAAAATAAGTAGAAAATAAAACTCAAAAAAGTTGCCATATCCTAAAAACAAAGATGAAAAATTATCGCTTATTTCTTCTCTATCAATGCTACAAATGCAGAAAGAGCAACATAACAAGCAATAACTATCCAAAAGCCATTGATGATACCTGTTAGGGCGAACACAATGATAGAGAATGCTACGAAGCCATATTTAAGTTTGTTTTCTGCAAACGCATAGGTCTTAAACTTTAGTGCAAACATGGGCAGTTCGCATACTAATAGATAAGAAGTGATGAAAAGAAGGGCTATTATAAGCTGACGAGCGAACGAGAATGTCTCGATGGTTGTGCTATGAGCAACTAGCAACGACGACCAAAAGAGGGCGTTTGCTGGTGTTGGAAGACCAATGAATGAGGTAGTTTGACGCTCGTCTAAGTTGAATTTTGCAAGTCGAAGGGCTGAAAAAGCAGCTAAAATAAATGCCACAAAAGGCAATATAGGTTGCATCATTGAGCAGTAAGAGCCACACGATGCGGTTGCAAAACAAGAGGAAGTTAGTGCTGTTAATTCGGTAAATATCATTGTTGCAGGAGCTACTCCAAATGTAACTACATCTGCTAATGAATCTAACTCTTTTCCAATTGGAGATGATACGTGAAGTAAACGTGCAACCATTCCATCAAAAAAATCGAATATTGCACCTATGATAATAAATAAAAAAGCTTCCTTGAAATGTGCTCCAAATGCAAAATACACGGCAATACATCCAGAAATAAGATTGCAACATGTTAGCATGTTGGGTATGTTCTTCTTCAAACTATTGATCATCTTCTATTTAACAATGCCCCTTTCTTGGCTTTTCTATGATTTAAGCTTTGCTATTATTGTTTGATTTCCAGTTGTTTTTTGACCCATCTTGACACAAATCTCACTACCAATTGGTAGGTAAAGGTCTACTCGTGAGCCTAATTTAATAAAGCCTAAGTGCTCATCTATATAGCAATCTTCGCCTTCTCGTGCATAAGTTACAATACGACGAGCCATTGCTCCTGCTATTTGTCGGCATAAAATGTCTTGTCCTTCAGGTGTTGTTATCAACACATCTGCATGTTCATTTTCCTCACTTGCTTTGGGAAGCCATGCTTTATGGAAGTTACCATCGAAGTGACGAATAAGCTTTACCTTGCCATCTACAGGGAACCAATTCGCATGAACATTGAAAAGATTCATAAAGATACTTACCATGAGTCTCTTTTCATGGAAGTATTGATTTTCTTCTACTTCTTCTATCACAACAATCTTGCCGTCTGCAGGAGCTACAACGATACCTTCTGTGTCCTCTTCTCCAAAATAACGAATAGGACAACGATAAAAATTAAGTACAATGAGATAGGCAATTGTTCCAATAGTAGTGAATATCCCAAAAGGAATCTTAGTATCAATGAAACGCCAAAGTAAAATAGAAATAGTAGCAAGTGCAATAAAACTATAGATGAGAGTATCAGTTCCCTCATGATGTATCTTTATTTTCTTTAGCTTTTTTATCTTTTTAATCATAGTAACAAGATCTCTTATTATTTATGCAAAGATAGGTGTTTTTATTCATTCTACAAACTTTTTTAATACCATTCTTTTGCCATTCCAATGTAAAGAAGTAATTTTACATCCCATTTGAAAGATATTTATGGAAGATTTCGTTCACTTACACGTACATACTTACTATTCTATTCTGGACGGACAGTCGAATATTCAGAAGTTAGTTGATAAAGCAATTAACAACGGAATGCGTGGTTTGGCAATAACAGACCACGGAAACATGTTCGGAATAAAAGAATTTTACAACTATTGTAACAAGGTAAACGGCAAGAGAAAAGAAGAGGGTCTGCCTCCTTTTAAGCCTATTCTTGGTTGTGAGATGTATGTTGCAAGAAATAAAAAGGAAAGCAAGATCAAGGAAAATGGAGACATGGGAGGTAAACACCTCATTGTTCTTGCAAAGAATTTCCAAGGGTATAAAAACCTCATTAAGTTGGTTTCACGCTCTTGGGTTGATGGTTTTTACATGCGTCCACGTACCGATCACGAAGATTTGGAACGCTATCATGAAGGATTGATTGTGTGTTCGGCATGTATTGCGGGCGAAGTTCCATCTAAAGTATTAAAAGGTGACTACGAAGGAGCCCGTGAAGCCGCACGCTGGTTCAAACGAGTTTTCGGCGATGATTATTATCTTGAGCTTCAAAGACACGAAGTAAAAGATCCAAGTCAGCGTGCTAACAGACAAACATATCCACTTCAACAAAAAGCAAACAAAGCTCTTTTGGAGATCGCAAAGGAGCTAGATATCAAGGTTGTATGCACCAATGACGTGCATTTTATAGAAAAAGATGATGCGGAAGCACACGATCATCTTATCTGTTTGTCTACCAATAAGGATTTGAACGACCCCAATCGTCTTCTATATACAAAACAAGAGTGGTTTAAATCGAAAGAAGAAATGAACGAAGTTTTTGGTGATTTGCCTGAAGCAATGCAAAACACTTGCGAGATTTTGGACAAAATTGAACTCTATTCGATCGACCATGCGCCCATTATGCCCTTCTATCCCATTCCAGAAGACTTCGGAACGGAAGAGGATTTGCGCAGTTCTATTTCTGAAGAAGACCTCTTTAAAGAGTTTACTTCTGACGAAAACGGCCAGAACCCACTACCCCTTGAGGAGGGAAAGAAGAAGATTGAGAAACTTGGAGGTATTGAAAAACTATACAGAGTTAAGTTTGAAGCCGACTATTTAGGAAAACTTGCCTATGATGGTGCAAAGAAATTATATGGCGAGCCTTTAACTGATGAGGTGGACGAGCGTATTAAGTTCGAGCTACATATCATGAAAACAATGGGTTTCCCTGGTTACTTCTTGATCGTACAAGATTTTATTAACACCGCAAGAAACGAACTTGGGGTGATGGTTGGACCAGGAAGAGGATCGGCAGCAGGCTCTGTTGTGGCATATTGTTTAGGTATTACAAAGATAGACCCCATCAAATACGATTTGCTTTTTGAGCGTTTCTTGAACCCCGATCGTATCTCTTTGCCTGATATTGATACCGACTTCGATGATGACGGCCGTGGTCTTGTGCTCGAATGGGTTGAAAATAAATACGGACACGAGAACTGTGCGCACATTATTACATACGGAACGATGGCTACTAAGAACTCTTTAAAAGACGTTGCACGTGTTGAAAGGGTTCCATTAGACCAAGCTAACTACCTATGTAAGAGCATTCCCGACAAGCTTCCCAATGACCTTAAGATGAATTTAACGAATGCTGTGGCTTCAATTCCAGAGCTTAAGCAAGCGGAAGAATCACCAGATGAGAAGGTTCGAAATACAATTAAATATGCAAAGAAGCTCGAAGGAACCGTAAGAGGAACGGGTGTGCACGCCTGTGGCTTTATTATTTGTAGAGACCCAATTAGCGATTGGGTACCCATATCTATAGCAGAAGACAAAACAGACCCTGGACATAAGTTGCGATGTACGCAATATGACGGTCATGTTATTGAAGATACAGGACTTATTAAGATGGACTTCTTGGGCTTAAAGACCCTTTCTATCTTAAAAGAAGCGGTGGATAATATTCAATTCACTAAAGGAATTAAGATCGATTTGGATAATATTCCAATCGACGATGCTTTGACTTACGAATTGTATTCAGCAGGAAAAACCATTGGAACATTTCAGTTTGAGTCGCCAGGTATGCAGAAACACTTACGTTCTTTGCAACCAACTGTGTTCGAAGACCTCATCGCAATGAACGCATTATATCGTCCAGGACCTATGGATTACATTCCAGATTTCATTGAAAGAAAGAAAGATCCGAGCAAGATTCAATACGATATTCCTTGTATGGAGAAGTATCTTAAGGATACATACGGCATCACTGTGTACCAAGAACAGGTGATGTTGCTTGCAAGACAGCTTGCAGGTTTCACACGAGGACAAAGTGATACGCTTCGAAAAGCAATGGGTAAGAAACTTATTGCACAGATGGACAAGCTCGAAACCTTGTTTTATGAGGGCGGAGTGAAGAATGGTCACGACCAAAAAGTGTTGAATAAGATTTGGGAAGACTGGAAAAAGTTTGCCTCTTATGCTTTTAATAAGAGCCACGCAACATGCTATTCGTGGGTTTCTTTTCAAACTGCATACCTAAAAGCACACTACCCTGCTGAATATATGGCAGCTGTTCTGAGTCGAAACTTGAACAATATTACCGAAGTTATTAAGTTTATAGACGAGTGTAGGGCTCTTGGTATCAAGGTTTTAGGACCTGATGTAAATGAAAGTAGACAAAAATTTAGTGCCAATAAAGACGGAATTATTCGCTTTGGACTATCTGCTATCAAGGGAATGGGCGACGCTGCTGCTCAATCTATCGTTGAAGAACGCACAAAAAATGGTCCTTATAAAAACATATACGACTTTATAGAACGTGTAAATATCAATGCGGTCAACAAAAAAGCACTTGAGCTTTTGGCTCTAAGTGGTGCACTTGACGGCTTTAAAGAATTGAAACGAGAACAATATCTCACCAAAAACATTAAGGGAGAACCATTTATCGACCTTCTAGTTCGATATGGACAACGCTATCAAAGCGAGCAAAATCAATCGCAAAACTCTCTCTTTGGCGGTGATGATGCAGCTGAAATACCTCATCCAACACCTCCTGAATGGGAAGAATGGAGCCACATTGAGCTTTTAAATAGAGAGCGAGATTGCATTGGTATCTACCTTTCTGCTCATCCACTCGACGAGTTTAGCATGGTAATTAACAACCTATGTAATGCCAATTGCAATGAACTTGCCGACAACTTGGCACTTGCTTCTAAAGAAAATGTAGCCCTTGGAGGTATCGTAACCTTATCTGAAGCAAGAACAACAAAGAAAGGTTTGCCTTGTGGCTTTGTGACTATTGAAGATTTTAACGGCTCTGGTAGACTTGCTTTGTTTGGTGAAGACTGGGCAAAATGGCAAGGAATGTTGCAAGAAGGCTACCCCATTTTGGTGAGAGGAAAGTCTACTCAAAGGTTTAGAAATAGCGATGTTTACGACTTTAAAGTAAGTGATATAAAACTATTACAAACCGTTAGAGACACTGAGATACAGAAGATTACACTAAGTATAGACAGTAATGATATCGACGAGAATCTTGTTACCGACATCGTTACACTTGCCGAGGAGAACAAAGGAAAAGTTGAATTGTGCTTTCAGATTATAGATAAGGAACACAACACAAAGCTAACGATGCGTTCACAGACACAAGGTGTGGACCTAACTCGTTATTTTATGCGTTATATTGAGCAAAGTGAACAAATAGAATATCATATAAATTAAATACTTTGGCATAATGTTTGCCGTAAAACGAATATCAAATTAAAAGAAACAGATTATGGAAGTAAAGATTACAAACGAAAATTTTAAAGAGTATAGAAATGGTGATTTACCATTAGTTGTTGACCTTTGGGCACCCTGGTGTGGTCCTTGTAGAATGCTAGGACCAGTTATTTCTGAGTTAGCAAACGACTATGACGGCAAGATTGTTGTAGGAAAATGCGACGTTGATGAGAATGATGAGGTTGCAATTGAGTTCGGTGTACGTAGTATTCCAACAATATTGTTCTTCAAAAATGGCGAATTGGTTGACAAGTTTGTTGGTGCTGCCTCTAAAGCAACACTTGATGAAAAGTTCCAAGCATTGCTATAAGAAATTATTTATTCAATAAATAAAGATGAAAGTCTGCCGAGTTATACTTGGCAGACTTTCTTTTTATATTTAGACCATCTATCTATAATAACGCAAAAGCAGTTCTTTCGCATAAGAAAAGCATCACTTTCACTTTTCAAGAACACTGATATTGTCCAGTAAAAGCATCATATTTTCCTAAAATAAGATACAACTATTATAATATTTACCATATAGCCATTGATAATTTCATCGAGGTTCCCTTTCAAATTCATAAAATGATAACATCATAATAATTGCAAATTAAAAGAAATATAGCGTAATAATCATTCAAAATAAAAACTTAAAGCTATCATTTTGGTGCGTGCATCCCTAACAGAATGAGTATATGGAATCATGTTTTCTGCCTTTATTTTATTAATATGATTACCATCAATGCTATTAATAAGGCTATACATAAATTTCAATTCTGGACGAAGCTTAAAGAAAGGCAAATAAAAATCGCAACCTATCCCTATTTCTGCAAAAGCATCATAACGCTTTAACTTAATATAATCCGATTCTTTTCCACTTAAATTAATCATAGGATTAAATCCCAAAAGGATATAAGGGCGATGATTATTCACTCTTTTTGCTGCAAAAATTAGCTCAGTAGGAGTTGATATATATGCCGTTTTAAGTTCTTGTCTTTGCTCTATCATTTTCCCTATGATGTCGTGTTCTTGTTCATTTCTTAGTATAAGGTGTCGTGTTCCGAAATACATCGTAGGAGCAACACGCAACTGAAAGTGGGTACTGAGGCGCAACTCGCCCAAGACTCCGACATGAAAACCTGCGTCCCAGCGATCCTGTTCTACCAAGATATTACTATTTTTTGTTGTCCCATCGGGGTAAAGAATGTTTTGAGGACCAACATTTTTTAACTCAATATCTTGCACATGCGTTCCTAAAGTTACACCAAAATGGAACGTTCTTAAATCTGTATAAGGTCGATTTTGTACTACCTGATATTGCGCTGAAACAGTAGAACTAATAATAAGAGCTACCAATAAAACTTTAATTTTCCTTTTCATATATCATTAATAACGAATCTTTATCTCGCTTATTGCAATAGGATATACGATTTTAATCTCTCATTATTAGCATTATAAAGTATATCTTTTATGCAAAAATAGGCTTCAAAAATCTATTTTATGCCTAATAATGAGGATAAGTATAAGATTTTTGCAAAAAACAATCATCATTTCTTGGTATATAAAATAAAATTTGTACCTTTGCATCATACAAAAAGCAAGTATCGTCTGATACATATTAGTAAAACATTATAAATACTTCAATACAAAAACATTATGGCTTACGTTATTAGCAATGACTGTGTTGCTTGCGGAACTTGCATCGATGAGTGCCCAGTAGAAGCAATATCAGAAGGATCTATTTATTCTATCAACCCTGATGCATGTACAGAATGTGGTTCTTGTGCAGCTGTTTGTCCAACAGAAAGCATCAGCCTTCCTTAATTGGGAAATCTTTAAAGTTAGGTAAATATAAAGAGAGAACGTTCCGATAGAAGACGTTCTCTCTTTGCTTTTTCTATTTTTCACATCTTTTATAAGCCAAATTGCTTAGTAATTTCTCCTACTGTTTTATTGATCAGTAAATTCTTTTTATTAAAATAAGATCCTTATCCCTATCAATAATTATTGCTTTTACTCTTAAAAAATTAAAGACATTTGACTCTACACCATAACCCAAATAAAAGAGACACAATGATATTTACATCATCATAAGTAGGTATAACTTACAACTATTTTACATTTAAGATAGGATCAATATATCATTATAAATAAAAAAGGGAATTCTTTTTAAGAATTCCCTTTTACTTTAAGAGGTGATCCGTTTGGGGCTCGAACCCAAGACCCCAACATTAAAAGTGTTGTGCTCTACCAACTGAGCTAACGGATCTCCATATTTACTTTCTATTTGAAAGCGAGTGCAAAGATAATGGTTTATTTCTTAACTTCCAAATTATTTTGTATCTTTTTTCAAATTATTTTCATTTTCAACCTCTTTTGTAACGTATCGTTGCCAATAAACAATAATTAGAGTTGTCAGAGGCAAAGCTACAATAAGCCCAATGAAACCAAGTAAGGTTCCCCAAATAGACAACGAAAGTAAAAGAATTACAGGATTAAGCCCCATAGTCTTACCCATTACCTTTGGAACAACGACCATGTCAGTTATAATTTGAACAACCATAAAGACCAAAAGAGCCAAACCAAATACCCACCAGAAGTTCTGCCCTGTATCTGCAGCCTTTAATAAAGCTAAGAAAGCGGTGGGAATAACTGCAAACGAATGTAGATATGGCACCAAATCTAATATTCCAATCAGTATTCCTAAACCTATAGCCATGGGGAAATCGATAATAGTAAAGCCAATACAAAACATTATTCCCATACA
This sequence comes from Prevotella sp. oral taxon 299 str. F0039, assembly GCF_000163055.2. Classification (GTDB taxonomy): domain Bacteria; phylum Bacteroidota; class Bacteroidia; order Bacteroidales; family Bacteroidaceae; genus Prevotella. Next base: position 1,659,294 of record NC_022111.1, on the reverse strand, counting down.
AAGAGCAACCATTCCTTGCCCTCTAATATAGTTATTTAATTCTCGTTCTACGTCTTGTGCCAATGCTTCCCAAAAACTTCTGTACTTCTTTGGAAATATCTTTATCCAGTTTTCTGTTAGATACTCGTAATCGAGAAGAATAAAGAACATATATAATAAGGTGATAAACGATGCAACAATGCTTATTACTATGCTTGCAGTTTGTCCTAGGACAGAAAATACTTGTGGTAGTGTTTTCTGCAAAGTATCTGTAAATTCTTTGCTTCTAAAATAATGTTCAATCATTTGGTGATGTTCTGCTATCCACTCTTGTATGTATCTTGTCACCTCGTTGACTGTACCTTTTTGAGCGGCATAGGAAGAAATAATAGGACCAAGTTTTGTAAACTGGTTGATCATAGGTGGTATAATTAAATACACCACTCCACCAATAACAATTAGAACCAATAACAACGCTATGATAATAGATAATGCTCTTATCTTGACATGCAATTTATTTTGGACAAAAATCACAATTGGATAAAGCAAATAAGCAAAGAGCCAAGCAATGAAAAAGGGCAGAAGAACCCCACTTAGGCTGTTTATTATCCAGCAACTAAGACCTACTGCAGCCACAATTCCTACCCATCTAACCAGTTTATCGAATGTTATCTTTTGCTCAATCATATCTTTAAAGTATTATATTATTTATCTAGGTATTTTCAAAGTAATAGTCCATTATAAGAAAGTTACTGCACACTTCTGTCTGGTTTTCAATCAATAGGTGTTTTTATGGTGTATGTTCTTTTTTGCTTTTTTGAAAGCATTCACGACATAAAGGTTCATATTCTAGTTGTTCTCCAAGTAGGACACGACGCTCATTTTCAACAAGTCGGTGACTAACATATGCCAATGCGCCACATTTCACACAGATAGCATGTACCTTAGTTACATCGTCTGCAATGGCACAAAGTGCTGGCATAGGTCCAAAAGGAATCCCTTTGAAGTCCATATCCAATCCTGCAATAATCACACGAACACCTTTGTTGGCTAATTGGTTGCATACATCTACAAGCGATTCATCGAAAAATTGTGCCTCATCAATACCTACGACCTCGATATCTGATGATAATAAAAGGATAGAACCCGAAGCATCAACGGGCGTACTCTTTATACTTGTCTTATCATGACTCACGACTTCTTCCTCAGAATAACGTGTATCAATAGATGGCTTAAATATTTCAACCTTCTGTTTTGCAAACTTTGCTCGTTTTAATCTACGAATAAGTTCTTCTGTTTTACCTGAGAACATTGATCCGCATATAACCTCTATCCTACCTGGACGATGGTTTTCACTTATAAAAAAATCTACCATATTACTGCAAAAGTACAAAGACGATTAAAAAAATGCAAAAGATATTGTGTCTTTTTTGTATATGATAATAATTTATATATTTTTGTATTTACTATGGGAATCCTATATATCGTACCTACACCAGTGGGAAACATGGAAGATATGACATTCAGAGCGGTGCGTATCTTAAAAGAAGTAGACCTGATTTTAGCAGAAGATACTCGAACGTCAGGTATGCTTTTAAAGCACTTCGATATCAAAAATCATTTATTATCTCATCACAAATATAATGAGCATGGGACGTCGAAAGGAATTATAGAACGTCTTAAAGCAGGTCAAAATATAGCTCTTATAAGCGATGCAGGTACGCCAGGAATAAGTGATCCAGGCTTTTATTTAGCTCGAGAAGCAGCAAGAAATGACATCGAGGTACAATGTTTGCCAGGTGCCACAGCATGTATTCCCGCCATAGTAGCATCGGGCTTGCCTTGCGATAAGTTCTGTTTTGAAGGTTTTTTACCTCAAAAGAAAGGAAGGCAAACATTGATCAATTCGCTTACTAACGAGCATCGAACAATGATTTTCTATGAGTCTCCCCACCGTTTAGTAAAGACTCTTGGACAATTTGTAGACGTCTTTGGCCCCGAAAGAGAAGTCTCTGTATGTAGAGAAATATCTAAACTGCATGAAGAAAGTGTAAGAGGAACTCTTGATGAGGTTAAAAAACATTTTGAAGAGAATACTCCAAGAGGAGAAATAGTTATCATTTTAGCAGGAAATAATAGTAAATAATCCCTAAAGAAAGGAATAAATATGATGAAAAAAATATTGTTTACGGCATTAGCCATAGGTGCATTCGCTCTTTACAGCTGTAATGGAAATAAAAACAATAGTAAAGAGAACGAACTAGAACAAAGCGACTCGCTCTCTAGAATCATTGAACAAAAGGACAATGAAATTAACGATATGATGGGAACCATCAACGAAATTCAAGAAGGATTGCGTGAAATTAACGAGGCTGAGAATAGAGTAAATATCGTGAAAGACGGAGAAGGAGCTAACAAAGCTACACAAATTAAAGAGAATATACAATTTATCTCTACAACAATGACTCGCAATCGTGAACTCATAGAGAAGCTTCGTCAACAACTTCGTGAAAGTTCTTTCAAAGGAGAACAGTTTAAAAAGACCATAAGTTCATTGATGCAACAAATAGAAGATAAAGAGATGCAATTGAAACAGCTACGTGCTGAGCTTAGTGCTAAGGACATTCACATAGCAGAACTCGATGAAACTATCGGAACGCTTAACACTAATGTAAATGAACTTACAGAAGAATCGAACAGAAAAACAGAAACCATCAACACACAAGACAAGCAACTTAACACTGCATGGTATGTGTTTGGAACAAAGAAAGAACTAAAAGAACAACGCATTTTGGCTGATGGAAAACTGATGCAAGCAAACTTTAATAAGAACTATTTCACAAAAATAGACATCAGAGTAGAAAAAGAAATAAAACTATATACCAAGTCGGCAAAAATCTTAACCATTCATCCTGCAGATAGCTATAAACTTTCTCAAGATGCAAGCAGTCAATATATATTGCGCATAACCAATCCTGATTTATTCTGGAGTACAAGCAAGTATCTTGTAGTTCTTGTAAAATAAGGAGTAAATAAATAAATTAAGGTAAATATTTTAAGGTAAGAAACAAATAATGTTTCTTACCTTTTTCTATATATGAATGCAAGAAATAAAAATATATAAAATCCAATTGTAATAGATTTTATAGGAATATGATAATGAATATCAAAGCAAATAACTAAATTTGCAATTGTTAGTTTATCTACAATATGATGCAATTAAACTGAAACAAACAATCAGTATTGCAACTTAAACAACAATATAACAACATTAACATCATATAATCGTGGATAGGAAACTAATAAAATCTACACCTAATACATTGGCAAGGATTTCTATATACCTACAAAATGAACGCAAATATGAATAAAAAACTTATAGCAGTAATAGCTACAACACCCTTTATAGGCTCTGAAAGCTTGTATGCACAACAAAACAATCGTCCTAATATCATTGTATTTATTGTTGACGATATGGGTTGGCAAGACACATCAGTACCATTTTGGAACCAGAAAACCAAGTATAATGAAATGTATGAGACGCCTAATATGGAACGTTTAGCAAAACAAGGCGTTATGTTTACACAAGCTTATGCTTGTCCTGTTAGTTCTCCAACTCGTTGTAGCTTAATGACTGGTATGAATATGGCACGCCACCGTGTAACCAACTGGACCCTACAGCGTGATAAACCTACCGACGATAAGAGTCAAACCATTACCCTTCCCGAATGGAACTATAATGGAATTGCTCAAGTTGCAACCATACCACACACTACTTCTGCCACCTCTTTTGTTCAATTGTTAAAAGAAAATGGTTATCATACAATACATTGTGGTAAAGCACACTGGGGTGCTATAGACACTCCAGGAGAAAATCCATGTCATTTTGGATTCAATGTCAATATCACAGGCACAGCTGCAGGAGGACTTGCAACCTATTTAAGCGAACGAAATTATGGTCATACACGTGACGGAAAGGCTTATGCTCTCAACTCAATACCTGGACTTCAAGATTATTGGGGAACGGGAACCTTTGTTACTGAGGCTCTAACTAAAGAGGCAATAAAGGCTCTCGACAAAGCAAAAAAATACGATCAGCCCTTTTATCTATATATGTCTCATTATGCAGTGCATATCCCAATCGACAAAGATATGCGCTTCTTTCCTAAGTATGTGCGCAAAGGTCTATCGGATAAAGATGCTGCCTATGCTTCATTAGTTGAGGGAATGGATAAAAGTTTGGGTGACATTATGGATTGGTTGGATAAAAACAACGAGTCGAAGAACACCATTATTGTATTTTTAGGCGACAATGGGGGCTTAGCTACATCGCAAGAGTGGCGTGAAGGACCTCTTTACACACAAAATTCACCTCTTAAATGTGGAAAAGGCTCTATGTATGAAGGAGGCATTCGAGTGCCATTTATGGTGAAATGGAGTGGAGTTGTAAAGCCCGACACACGCAATAACACAAGTATTATGATTGAGGATCTTTTCCCAACAATACTTCACATGGCAAATATTAACGACTACAAGGTACCGCAGATAGTAGATGGTAAAGACATGGTGCCACTTCTTGAGGGTAAGAATGAGGCTGAATTTAATAAGAGAAGCATTGTGTGGAACTTTCCCAATATATGGGGAAATACAGGACCTGGTATCAATTTGAACTGCGCTATACGTCAAGGTGATTGGAAATTAATATACAATTATGAAACAGGAGAGAAAGAATTGTATAACATTCCGCAAGATATTGGCGAGAAAAACAACCTAGCTCACGCCAATCCGTCAAAAGTAAAGGAACTATCGTCTATCCTTGGTAAAAAACTTAGACAGATGAATGCCCAAAGACCTATTGTAACTGCAACATCAAAACCTTGTGCTTGGCCCGACGAATAAGTTTCATTATTTATTACAAATTATAGATAACCCTTTAAGCAAAATCACTTACATTCTATAAAAAGAATGTATCATAGTTTTAATAGCACAGGAGCTTATTTATACCCATCGATCTATGGGGTACATAACATTCTTATAAAACACAAGCTGTTAAAGTAACTAATCATAGAGTTCTTATCTCAATATGAGGTAAGAACTCATTGTTTTGCAAGATTATAAAAGCATTTTTTCCTATAATTCGCCTTCGTATAAATAACTATTCCCCATATAAAAAAGTGAAAGGAAAATTCTAAAATTCTCCTTTCACCTGTATCTAAGCACAAATAATCTACTACTTTTCAAGAAAGAAATCAAATAGTTTTACTGAAATTATCATTCTACAATTTCTTAAAAGTCACCAATCTGTGCAATATAAAATTCTTTTCAGAATAGTATAACTTAATTTCATTATTTATCTTTCAACAACTTTGCATTAGCATCTGTTGGGTCCATATCATAGACCTTTTTCCAATATGCTTGATAGTTTGCCTTATCATTCTTCTTTGTATAGTAGAACGCAAGATATCTATAAGCTTCTAACAAACGAGCATTATCGCTTTCATCTCTCTCTGTCTTAGCTTCTAGAGTGTTTGCTAATGACTCATAGAAAGGTTTAGCTTGGAAAGTCTTCATATCAGGGTCAAGATTAGAGTTGATACGAGCCTGCCATAGTGTTGCAAAGTCTGCAGCAGCAGGATATTTTTCGCTAAGCTCTTTATATGTTTGAGCAGCCTTTTCGTAAGCAGCTCTTTGTTCGTCACCCTTTGTTTCTTGCGCTTTCTTTACATAGATACTTGCTAAACCTGCAAAGTTTGCAGCTGTAGGAGCCTTCAAGGCCTTTAGATATTCAGCATAACTCTTTGCTGCATTATCGTAATCGCCTTGTTCTTCGTATGCTGTAGAGATGTTGCTCAAAGCATCAGCTCTATCGCTTTCATTTTCAGTATTATTCTCTAGCACTTTCTTAAACATAGCAATTGCATTGCTATAGTCTTTCTTTCCAAGATAAGCATGACCGTAATATAAATAGTCACTTGCAGTAATCTTAGTATTTTCGCTCTTATTAAATAGTGCATCTGCATACTTAAGAGCATCTTCGAAGCGTTTTAAGTTGGTTAAATTATAGAATGCAATACGATTAAGAGCAGCATTCTTAGAGAATTTATTAGCACCAAATTGAGCAACTTCTAAACTTTTATCAAATTCACCTTTCAAGAAATAATCTAGTGCAAAGGTTACAAGTTGATAATCTTCCATCTTGTTTTTATCCACTTTACTGAAGTATTCGATGGCTTTAGACAAGTTACCTGCCTTATCATATATCTCTGCTGAGATGATATCTACAGGATAATCTGGACGTTGTGCACGTAGTTCTTCTAGCTTAGCAACCGCTGCAGTTGGACTGGTTTTACTATTGATTTGAGCATAACGGCGATATCCTTCTGGATTCTTTGGATCGAAATAAGTTGCTTGTTCGAACCAAGAAGAAGCAGCACCACCATTGTCTTTTACCACTTCCACATCTCCCATAAGGATATAAGAGGCACCATAAGATTTATCTCTATCAATAGCTAGCTGTGCATATTTAGCGGCATTAAGGGTATCTTTTACATCAAGATATGCTCTACCAATACCAACTAGAACCTCAGGATTCTTTTTATTAGCCTTAAATATTTCCTTTACTTGGCTTTCTGTGTTTGCACCTTTGGCCTTAATAATCTCTGATACTCTTGCAACAACTTCTTTATTGTCTACTTGAGCATAAGTGGTTGTAGTTGCTCCAGCAAGCACAACACCCATCATTAAATATTTTATTGATTTCATAATTCGTTATTTTCTATTTGTAGATACTGGCTCTTTAGGCGTTAAAGAGCATTATTTAACTCTTTAAAGGGCTTTATCTTTAATTACTTACGTTGACGTTTCGAATTGTGATATTACCCTGAACAGGGAGCAAACCCGATTTTAATATAATGAGTTGACCCTTGGGTGAGGCGATGAATTGTGCAAATCCCCATGGCAACCCATTTATAGGATCGTTGATTAACGCATAAATTGTACGTACAAGTGGATAATTTCCATTATACAAATAATATTGGAATGGTTTCCAACTATTATCTGGCGTGGCATTAGCCAATTTGCTAACCGACATCACTCTAATATTCTTATTAAAAGTTAAGTTGGTACTATCTCTTCTATCATTCAACCAGTTACTTCCAATAATGCCTATTGCACCTGGATTTTTCTCTACAAAATCAACCACCTCTGCTGTTTTCTTCACAGCCGAAACAGCTGCTGCGGTGATGGGTTTCCCGTTAAGTAGAGAATCTTCTACAAAGCGAACAGAGCTTGATTTGTTATTATCGAACACCAAAGTGATATTTCCACGTGTAGACGATGGATAGACATCACTCCATTTCTTTGCCGCTCCTGTTAAAATACGCTTTATATCTTGGACACTAATACAGGTGTCTTGATTGGATTTATTCACGATAAGTGCCAAGCCATCGTATGCGATAGGCATACTTTTAGGGGCAAAGTTACGCTCCTTTAAGTTCTGTTTTTCTTTCTCGGTAAAGTTTCTCGCAGCAATAAGCAAATGTGTTTCACCACGAAGAAGCATATTCATACCATCTACCTCGTTACTATATATAGGTGTAACTTTGGCTTTGGTATAGGTCGCCTCAAAAACATCACGTTCTTCTTCGATGATAGGTGAGAAGCTTTCATCTGCTACAAATGAAACTGAACCAGACGAATAGGTATCTGTTCGTCCGTCTTTTGATTTCTTTTTTCCACAAGAGAGCAGTAGAACAGACACTGCAAAACCCACGTAGATATATGTATAGATTCTTTTTATCATAACGTCGTTCATTTTTTCTTAAACACCATTTCTATTGATAAAGAAACGATATTCTACTATTTTTTATTCTGTGCTTTAGCCACAAACCCTTGCAACTGCACAAATAACCCATAGGTTATAAACTGATTTGATATGCTAATTTACTACTTTTTACCGAGATTTCACAATAGAAGTACAATAAATTTAACTTATTTTTGCTACTTAACATCTATTAAATTCAATAGATTTTGCGAACAAATGTCTATTGAAAGAATTTCTCTCGCATGAGAAAAAAAAGAAAGAAGAGAAAAGAAAATAAAAAACAAGTTATTTACCTAATTTTATGATAAAGCAGCTACTTATTTAGAATAGTAGCTGCTTCTTAAAAAAAATATTTCTAATATAATTACTTATGAATCATTAGTTTAATCTATTTTAGATATTCAAGATCTGTATTTCTATCATACATATGCAACACGCATTTGTCCACCTCTCCATTTTTAATAAAAATTGTTAGCCCATAATCCTGCCCACTGAATTCTATCCATCCGAAAGGAGACATCGCTTGCACCGGATAACCTCTCAAAACAATCTTGCTTGTGGTCTGTTCAACAATTCTCATCGGTTTAGGCGACATTTGCACATTATTCCCCCAAACAGGATGTGCCCCCTCCAAATTATAAATAGTAACAATATAACCATCACCTCCTTGTATATTATAACCGCTACATCCGTTTTTATTAGGTTCAACTTTCACAGCACGATTAGCACCACCATAATGCGGTCCAGAAACATGAATACCATTTTCATATCTCAAATGATCACTTGAGTTAAAAATAAAATCTAATTCCATTTTCAAAGGTTTTTCATATTATTGATAGCTTCAGTTATATTCATTTCAGGTAAACTACACAACGTTGTAACAAGATTCCATAAAACAAGTTCTTGTTCATTAACGTCACCATCAGAAACCATAATCACACCTAAATACGATGCAACATACTTCTTGCGTTCCTCATCCATTTCATTAATCAATACTAACGCCTGACTAACCTCCATATTATCCGAAGCTTCCAATAATATTTTCAGCTGATTCTTTGGCACACCAAACCTTGCCAACTCTACTGCCATCATGGTAACTTCTGAGGGCTCAATTTTTCCATCTGCCTCTACCATAGCTTTAGCCATTTTTATAATGGCTATTAATTCTTTTCCATTAAATGTCATGATATTTTTCTCCTTGCCAACCAGCTCCACTCGGCTCTAATTTTTTATATACACAGAAGCGTGGAACTGACTATGCCAACACCCTAAGTTGAAGGTCCTGAGAAAACCCTGTGTACAGATGTAGTAATAGTAGCCCACGCTATAGCGTGAGAACCACTATGCTATCCTTGTACACTTTTGAAAATTTCTCAGGTTTTCAACTTACAAGATAAGCATAACGCTTCTTTTTCCAATAAAATTCTGTGTCTCAAAAGAAACACTCAACAAAGATAATATTTTTACCTTAGAATATATTTAATATTATCATATTATTTAAAATAAAATACAATATTGCAAATAAATTCGCTCTAAAAATGAATTTAATATTCCCAATATACCACTTATGAAAGTATGTATACTTACCTTACTATCAATTACTTACAATAATATCTACCTTTTAATTAAATTTCCTCACAAAACCATTGCTATTACATTTCAAATGCAATGCTTTTATGTCCTAATCTCAACACTTTTGTAGCGCAAAACCAATGCCTTTAGAGTCCTTCAGCTAACTATCTATTTTTTCATATACAATATTTATCAAGATGGTTTTAGCACTCTATCATCTATATTTACAACAGAAAAAGCTACCAAAGCTTTACAACTTTAAGCAGTCGACAATGAATCCAAACTTTTTATCTGCAACATTAATCCACAACCATAAAGTTAGTTATGACCTTTACAAGATACTGTTCCTAAAAGCAACAACCCAGTAGCCTCCAAAAGAAAACAACATTAATCAATTGAATTTATTAGTAATCAATAAATTACAAAAACAGAAAAACACATACCCACTTTATCCTCGCACATTTTTTTGATAAAGAAATAAAAATAAGTAGAGGAAATAGTTGCTATAACTAAACTAAAGGAAGGGATATAAACGGGAATTATTTCAAAAAATCAGAAACAAAAAGGATAAAAAAAGAAATAAGGACAAAGGAATTAAACCTTTGCCCTTATATTCTGTATTATTGTAACTTGAACGTTACAGGCACATTGTACTTAACACGCACAGCGGCACCATGCTGTTTACCTGGTATCCACTTAGGCATTTCGGCTACAACACGCAACGCTTCTTGATCGAGACTGGGATCTACTCTACGCACAAGCTTTGCATTCGAAATGGAACCATCTGGTTCTACGATGAAAGAAACAAAAACTCGTCCTTGAATTCCATCTCTTATAGCAGCTGTAGGATAGCGAACATGGCTATCAAGCCACTTCATTAACTCTGTTACTCCACCTGGGAAAGTTGGCATATCTTCTACAATTTCATACACTTTTCCTGTAAACACCTTCTTAGGAGCTGAGCTTTCGGCTGTTATCTCACCTGTTTCTGTTGTGCTCTTAACTGCTGGCGTTATTTCTTCTGCCTCACTTGCATGAGCCAAAGAATCGTCACTGATTATACCATTTTCTACTTGTTCTGGTTCATCAAACTTATCTTTAATGTCGTCTATCTTCTTCATACTACTGAAAAACAAGAGCGTTGATATCGCAACTGCAATAAAAGTTGTAATAATTTTTATTCTTCTCATAAACTATTTCGTATTATTATATTCATTGTTATATATTTAGGATACAATCACTTATCTTTTTCTTGAGCGCTCCTTACAAAGGGGAAGATCTAGAATAAATACCCTTTCATTTATTTCTTTTGATTAGGTTTACTCTCTCCTAGTTTAAACTTTATGGGCAAACAATATATTTGTCGAACTGGTACTCCTTCTCTTTTGCCAGGATTCCACTTTGGCATTTGACCTACAAGGTGCAATGCTTCTCTATCAACTATTGGATGTACTGAACGAATAACGGTGGAATCACGAAGTGATCCATCTTTTTCTACAATAAACTTAAGTATAACACGGCCCTCTATACCATTTTCCCGAGCAACCGCAGGATATTGAACATTATTATCAATCCATTTATGTAGCTCTTCTAGTCCACCAGGAAAAGAAGGCATTTCATCTACAAGATCACACACCTTTCTTGTAAACACCTTCTTAGGAGCTGAGCTTTCGGCTGTTATCTTACCTGTTTTGGTAGTGCTTTTAACTGCAGGCGTTGTCTTTTCTGTCTCACTTGCATGAGCCAAAGAATCGTCACTAATTATACCATTTTCTACTTGTTCTGGTTCATCAAACTTATCTTTAATGTTGTCTATCCTCTTCATACTACTAAAAAATAAGAGCGTTGATATCGCAACTGCAATAAAAGTTGTAATAATTTTTATTCTTCTCATAAACTATTTCGTATTATTATATTCATTGTTATATATTTAGGATACAATCACTTATCTTTTTCTTGAGCGCTCCTTACAAAGGGGAAGATCTAGAATAAATACCCTTTCATTTATTTCTTTTGATTAGGTTTACTCTCTCCTAGTTTAAACTTTATGGGCAAACAATATATTATTCGAACTGGTACTCCTTCTCTTTTGCCAGGATTCCACTTTGGCATTTGACCTACAAGGCGCAATGCTTCTCTATCAACTATTGGATGTACTGAACGAATAACGGTGGAATCACGAAGTGATCCATCTTTTTCTACAATAAACTTAAGTATAACACGGCCCTCTATACCATTTTCCCGAGCAACCGCAGGATATTGAACATTATTATCAATCCATTTATGTAGCTCTTCTAGTCCACCAGGAAAAGAAGGCATTTCATCTACAAGATCACACACCTTTCTTGTAAACACCTTCTTAGGAGCTGAGCTTTCGGCTGTTATCTTACCTGTTTTGGTAGTGCTTTTAACTGCAGGCGTTGTCTTTTCTGTCTCACTTGCATGAGCCAAAGAATCGTCACTAATTATACCATTTTCTACTTGTTCTGGTTCATCAAACTTATCTTTAATGTTGTCTATCCTCTTCATACTACTAAAAAACAAGAGCGTTGTCAAAGCAAGGCCAGTAAGAACAAAGGTGTGATTAAATCTTTTCATAAATGGACTTTATTTTATATTATTACTTTTACATTGATGATAAGAGATATTTCTAACTCTATCCTATTGCTCCTCGATCATAATGGGAAGCAATAAGATTTGAAGTATGGACATTTCTCGTTTATATTATACTATTCCAGCATAAACTTTATCGGCAAATGAAACTTAACACGAACAGTTTTTCCATCTTGTTTACCTGCCTTCCACTTTGGCATTTGACGTACAACACGCAATGCTTCTTGGTCGAGATCAGTATCTACACTACGCACAATTTCTATATTCGAAACGGAACCATTTGATTCTACTATGAAAGAAACGATAACTCGTCCTTCAATCCCATCTCTTTGAGCGGCTGCAGGATAGCGAGTGTTCGTACGTAGATAATTCATTAACGCTGTGAGTCCACCAGGATATTCTGGCATCTGCTCTACAATTTCATATACTTTTCCTGTAAACTCCTTCTTAGAGACTGACTTTTCAGCTCTTGTTTCTGCAGATTCTGTATTGTGGTTAGCGGTTGATGTTGCTTCTTCTCTCTCACTATCACCGCAAGAAAATAAAAGCATTATCAAAGTAACACTAGTTAAAATAAGGTTATAATTTATTCTCCTCATAAATGAATTTCATTTTGTATTATCGCTTTTATATTGATACTGAAAGATGTTTCCAACCCTATCCTATCACTCTTCCATCATAATGGGAAGCAAGGAAAATTGGCGTTGTTGAGATTTCTCATTAATAGTCTATTTTTTCAGCGTAAATATTATGGGCAAACGATATTTCACTCGCATTGCAACTCCATTTTGCGTGCCTGGCTTCCACTTTGGCATTTTATTCACAATTCGTAATGCTTCTTGATCAAGACTTGGGTCTACTCCCCAACTAACTTCTGCATTTGAAATTGAACCGTCTTTTTCAACAATGAAAAGAACAAGCACCTGTCCTCCTATTCCATTATTTTTAGCATAAGCAGGGTATTTCATATTCTTTTTAATCCACTCTCTTAGCTTAGCATCACCACCAGGGAATGAGGGAACTTCGTCATCTATATTAGTATTTTTCTCTTTACCGTTCTGTGTAACTAACTGAGATTCGGCCTGCATATCCAGGGCATTCTCACTATGAAGAGCACTCTGTTCTGACTTATTCTCACAATTAGACACCACCAAAGAATATGCCAATTGCATTACATCACGCTGAAGTTCTGCCGTTGTATGACTCTTGCTCTCTGCCGAAAACATTGCTATGGGTAGCGCAAGAGCAAAAAGTGTAAGGATAAATATATTTTTGTTCATATCTTGTTTGCCGTTTATTTGTATCTGTTTTACTATCGAATGAAACGTGCTTGTAGCCCTATGACAACGCTTAAAAAGAGGTTAAGCACTATAACAATTTGGGTTAAAAGTAGTTTTATATGCTATTTTATTGTGCTAAATTAATGCTTTTTACGTAAAGGCGCAATAATTTATTGGCTTTTTACATTTTGTAATTTATAAAATACAAAATTGAGATTGTAAAGAAGTCATAACTTAGACTAGTTTCTGGCTTTTAAAGATAAAAGGAACGTCTACCCTCTTTTTCTATTCCACAATGCTCTCGTTACCAATTCAAGCATAAATTAATCATAAGAACAGCAATAGAATATGGGGAAAGAGTGGTAAAAAACAGAAAATACTCCTCCTCTTTTTTATATTCCATTATTATCTGATATAAGAACGAAGTATAGAACGACCCAATATCAAAGATTTTCAAATAAAAAGGAAAAGGAAAAACGGGAATTATTTCAAAAAAATCAGAAACAAAAAGGATAAAAAAAAAGAAATAAGGACAAAGGAATTAAACCTTTGCCCTTATATTTCTGTATTATTGTAACTTGAATGTTACAGGCACATTGTACTTAACACGTACAGCGGCACCATTTTGTTTACCTGGTATCCACTTAGGCATTTGACGTACAACACGTGCAGCTTCTTTATCAAGTGATGGGTCTACAGAACGAACAACTGTAACGTCTGTAACCGATCCGTCTCTTTCTACAACGAAAGCAACGATAACACGACCTTGAACACCATTCTCTTGAGCAATTGCAGGATATTGAACATGGCTACCAAGCCACTTCATTAATTCTGCAGGTCCACCTGGGAATGAAGGCATTTGTTCTACGATATCAAATACCTTGTTCTCTTCTACGTGCTTAGGAGGCTCTGGTTGTGCAATCACTTCTTTAGCTTTTAGCACAGTACCACCATCTTCGTCGTTACCTTTCACATTGAAAGAACCAATCGCAGTCTTAGTATTCATCAACTCGTTCTGCGTCTTTATTTCTTCTTCAGGCTTAACTTCTGCGTCCTTCTTAATCACAGGAGGGGTGAACTTAATAGAAGATTTCACTTTCTCAACAACCTGTTCTTGTTCTTCAACCTTTGGTTTTACTTTTTGTTCAACCTTAGCTTCTTCTTTAGGTTGGTTCAATTGTGAAAGTTGGTTCACTTCTGTGACATCGAATTTTGCAGCTCTTTCGTCTGCCATCTTCTTCAATGCTAAACCAGCAAATATGAGAATAGCAAGAATAATAACGGCAATAATAGAGATGATGTTACGTTTAGTTGTGCCTTTACGCAACTGATAAGCACCATAAGCCTGGTTCTTACCTTCGAACACCAAGTCGGTCCATTCACCTGAAACTAAATCTATTTTTGACATTTGTTTTCAGTTTTAAATTGTTAATTACATGTACCGATTCATTATTGGATATTGGCTTTCTTCAACAATTGAAGATCCTTATCACTTAATTTATCGATAACGTACTTACCTATGCCGTTAATTTGCATCTCATCTAGAGCATCAACCATATTTTTATATTTAGCTTCGTCGGTTGATTTGATAACGATTGTCATTGTAGAAATCTTATTACCATCAATCTCTCCAGCCTTAATTCTACCTAATTCTGCATTATAAATAGAATCTGTATATTTCTTTGGGTCTGCTAAACGCTTCTTATCTAGAGCTTCTTTAGCTGCTAAGACCTGCAATACAGGTTGTGTTCCATCTTCTGTAACGTGAGTTCTTAACACCTTACGTATACCATCTTTGCTCCAATCTGTAAGCTTCAAACATGAAGGATCACCATAGTTTGGAATACCTTTAATGTAATAAAGCTTATTATCTTTAGCTAGATATAATGTAATTGTGTAAGATTCTTTACTTACAGACTTGTCTGCGTCATTCACATTTTTGTCGTTACTAGGCATACTTAACTCCATTGATTGGGGCTTTGCCAATGACGTACAGACCATAAAGAAAGTGATCAAAAGCATCATCATGTCCACCATCGGTGTAAAGTCTACACGGGTGCTCATCTTTTTCTGCTTGCCACCTTTGCCTTCGCTTAAATCTACGTCCATGTTAATCCTCCTGTGTTTTTAATGAAGTTATAAGATAGTAACGATTCTCTTGCATGTCTTGAAGTTCAGACATCACCTTCTTGATGACTTTATAAGGAGTTCCTTCATCGGCTTTAATTGCAAGCTTAATGTCTTTATTGACATTCTTTGCAGACTTAACCCAAAGTTGGAATTCACTCATCTTGCCTTCAATACTATCTGTAGGGATTCCTTGTCCACTGATTTCCTTAGCCATATCTGCTTCTTCGAGGCTTAAATAAGCACTAAGTTTTTCCATTGGAACACCCCACATAGGATCTTTCTGGAACTTCTCTTGCTGTTTAGCAGTAAGAGACACACCGAATGTACCTGTCATATCTGAGAGTACTTCAGCAACCTGAAGTTGGTTGTCCATGCTCATAAACACTTTACCTTGCTTATCAACAAGAATGTTTAGAACATCTTTCTCAGGTACTTTGATCTCAGAAACCGAGTTAGGCGTAAGTACTTTCACTGGTTCATTCTTTACGAATGTTGATGTCAACATAAAGAATGTAAGCAAAAGCACCATCACGTCCGACATCGGAGTCATGTCGATCCAAGTGGATTGCTTTTTAATTTTTACTTTACCCATAATGATAAATGTTTTAAAGGGTTAGCAAAAATTAAGCTTCTTCTGTGTGGTTAGCTTCAAATGTCTGAGCAATAGAATAACCAACCTCATCAAGAGCGTATGTCAACTTATCAATCTTGTTTGTGAAAGTGTTGTAAGAAACTACAGCAAACCAAGATGTTGCGATACCAGACGCAGTGTTAACCAACGCTTCAGAAATACCTTCTGACAAAGCCAAAGAGTCACCACCACCACCTGCTGCAAGTGCTGCGAACGAACGGATCATACCAATAACGGTACCAAGAAGACCAGTAAGTGTACCCAATGTTACGATAGAAGCGATAATTGGAAGGTTCATTTGCAATGTAGGCATTTCCAATTGAGTAGCTTCTTCGTGTGCTTGTTGAATTTTAGAAACCTTTTGACTTAGTTTTAAGCCTTTAGTATTTTCCATTTCTTTGTAAGCATTCAAAGATGCAGAAACAACATTAGCAACAGAACCTTGTTGTTTGTTGCAAAGATCTTGTGCTTTAGCGAAGTCGTTTGCATTCAACGCTGCTTTGATATTTGCAACGAATTTTGAAAGAGAACCTTTACCAAATGCTGTGTTAAGAGCCAACCAGCGTTCTACAGAAAGAGCTAATACTGTTAGCAATAAACCTTGGATGATAGGTACGATAAATCCACCTTTGTACATCAAACCTAGGATATTACCTTCTTTTACTGCTGCAGTAGGATCGTTATTTACGAAGTTGTCTGGATTACCCAATACGAACTTGAAAATACATACTGCAATAATGAAACATACAACGATCACCCAGAACGCTGCTCTGATTCCTTGAAAGCCCTGTGATTTCTTAGGGCTGGCTGTTTGTTTTGTTGTTGCCATAATTTTTGTGTTACTTTAGTTATTAATAATTTTAATTGTTATTATTCGTCATCTATATTTTTCTTAAAACAGATGTTTTATTGACATTTATCAAACTTAAGCATCTAAAAGAATAACGCAAAGATAATTATTTTATGCATAAACAGCATCTTTGTTAAGAAGTTTTAACGGCATTCTTATATATTTCGTTGTTCTTTCTTCTTTTTTGCCACTATTTTTCTATTTTACTATTGTAGCTTTGCTAAAGCCACCTTTATTCTATATAGGGCTTCGGTGATTGTTTTATCATCTGTTGCATAACTCATTCTAAAATAATCTGGAGCTCCAAAAGCATCTCCACTCACTGTTGCCACATGCCCCTCTTCAAGTAGAAACATTGCTAAGTCTGTTGAATTTGATATTTTATATTTACCATATTGTTTTCCAAAGAATGCAGAACACTTAGGGAAGAGATAGAATGCGCCTTCAGGAACATTCACTTCCAATCCTGGAATATCCTTTGCTAGTTTTACGATTAGATTTCTTCTGCGTTCGAAAACTAAGCGCATGCCTTCCACACACTGCTGACTTCCTGTGTAAGCTGCCTCTGCAGCCTTCTGACTAACAGAGCAAGGACCACTTGTGTATTGTCCTTGTAGTTTATTACAACCCTTTGCAATCCATTCTGGAGCAGCCAAGAAACCTATTCTCCATCCTGTCATTGCATAAGCTTTCGACACACCATTAATTATAATAGTACGTTCTCTCATTCCTGGAAATTGTGCAATAGACTCATGCTTACCTATATAACTTATGTGTTCGTATATCTCGTCAGACACTACATAGAGGTGTTCATATTTCTTTATCACCTCTGCTAAAGCTTCTAGTTCTTCTTTTGAATAAACCGAACCTGTTGGATTACTTGGAGAACACAATATTAATAATCGTGTTTTCTCTGTAATTGCATTTTCTAATTGCTCTGGGGTTATCTTAAAGTTGGTTGAAATATCAGTATCTATAAAAACTGATTTTCCGCCTGCAATTTCTACCATTTCTGGATAACTCACCCAATATGGCGCAGGAATTATGACTTCTTCTCCAGGGTTCACCAACGCAAGAACTGCATTACACACGCATTGTTTTGCTCCATTTGATACAGAAATTTCGGTAACCTCGTATTCTAATTGATTTTCATTCTTAAGTTTTTCTACTATAGCCTTACGCAGTTCTAAGTATCCTGGAACTGGAGAATAGCGAGAAAAATTATCGTCTACCGCTTTTTTTGCTGCTTCTTTAATATGGTCTGGGGTATTAAAATCAGGTTCTCCAACACTCATATTAATAACATCAATGCCATTAGATTTCATTTCATTACTCTTCTGAGACATCGCAAGTGTTGCCGAAGGAGACAATCTTCTTAAACAATCAGATAATTGTGTCATTATTTTAAAATTACAAATAAATATAGCAACAAAAGTAATAAAATTATTTGTTATTCAAGACAAAAGGTAAAACTTTTAAGTTTTACGATGCAAAAAATATGCAATTTGCAATAGAATTCACCTCTAAAGCAAACTGCATATTTTGTAACAGCATAAAGAAGAAATTTTCTTCTTCACCTATTAATATAATACAAAGACAGATATAAGAAAAAAAGCCTTATACCTTTTTTATCTTATTCTAATGAAAGAGTGTGACCCATACGGTCTTTTTTGGTCTTCAAATACTTGTAGTCGTATTTGGTTGGAGCAATTTCAATTGCTACATTCTCTACGATTTCAAGTCCATAAGCCTCTAAACCTACTCGTTTGGTAGGATTATTGGTTATCAAGCGCATTTTATGTATTCCTAAGTGACGCAACATTTGCGCACCATAGCCATAATCTCTTTCGTCGGGTTTGAATCCTAAGTGAACATTAGCCTCAACAGTATCCATTCCTTCTTCTTGTAGTTTATAAGCCGCCATCTTGTTCATTAGGCCTATACCTCTACCCTCTTGTTGGATATAAATAATCACACCCTTACCTTCTTCCTCTATCATTTGCATTGCTTTGTGTAGCTGTTCGCCACAATCGCAACGCTGACTGCCCAAGATGTCGCCAGTAGCACATGATGAGTGCACACGAACCAAAACAGGTTCATCTTCTTTCCATTCACCTTTCACTAAGGCAAGATGCTCCACCCCGTTTGTTTTTTGGCGGAAAGGAATGATACTAAAGTGTCCATATTCTGTTGGCATATCAGCTTTTACGCCCACTTCAATAGCTGATTCTTCTTTCAAACGATAAGCAATAAGGTCTTTAATGGTAATAATTTTCATATCCCACTCTTGTGCCATCTTAATCAAATCGGGCATTCTTGCCATGGTTCCATCTTCGTTCATGATTTCCATTAACGCTCCAGCAGGATACAAACCTGCAATATTACATAGATCGATAGCAGCTTCAGTGTGTCCACTTCTGCGCAACACCCCATTTTCTTGAGCATATAAAGGATTGATATGACCTGGTCGACCGAATGTTTCTGGAGTTGAATTAGGATCTGCTAAAGCTTTAATGGTTGCCGCTCTGTCGTTTGCCGACACACCTGTTGAACAACCATCTAACTTATCTACAGTTACAGTAAATGGTGTTCCACGCATCGAAGTGTTATCACTCACTTGACGAGGAAGGTCTAGTTCTTTGCAACGCTCCATTGTAATAGGTACACAAAGCAAGCCTCTTGCGTTTTTCAACATAAAGTTCACCTTTTCAGGTGTTATCATTTCTGCAGCAATAATCAAGTCACCTTCATTTTCACGGTCCTCATCATCCACCACAATAACAAACTTTCCTTCTTTAAAGTCTTTTATGGCTTCTTCTATACTGCTTATCTTAAATTCTTCTTTTTCCATATTATAATTATGTTCCTTTACGTTTTATTTTTGTTGAATATTATCTATTTCGTCTACAATTAGCTTGTTTGTCACTATTAGTTTTTTGATATCGTTTGCCAGTCGCAATCTAAATCTCCACATTCTGATATAAAGAATAATTCCAAGAGGGAAACAAATAGCCGCCAACACATTGTATCTTTTTCTATCAAAGGGACGTGTATGAGCCTTTACCGACAATATTGGCAACTGATTTAGATAAGCAATTATCCTTGAGCTACGGGTATTTCCTAAGTCTTGAACAACTGCTTCCAATTGTTCACTTAATCGTTCTATCTCATGATCGTCTTGATACTTAAAGAACACTTTAATAGGATTGGGCAGACGGAGCAATTTCTTTCTTTTTAAATATTCATCAAACAAACTATCTAAATGTATTAGTTTTTCCTTGGAATCTTCGTAACGAGGAGGATAAATCACCACTTCTTTCAAAGCCAGATGCCGTTTCAGACGCAAACCCAATAGCTTTATGAAGAACACTCGATAGGCATCCATATTAAATACCACAGAGTCGTTATTGGCTTTGTAGGTCACAAACACTGCAATAGGAGTTAAAATCACCATTGCAAGGGTTTTTCCAAACCATATTGCCCATATTCCTTCACGAGCCATACGATAGCCCGAGTTATCTAAGATATAGTAAGTAATGAACACTAACACCGACACTATGATAGGAATACCTAATCCTCCTTTTCTGATAATGGCTCCCAATGGGGCACCAATAAAGAAGAAAAGCAAACAAGACAATGCCAATGTTATTTTATTATAAGCTTCAATCCAGTGAAAACGTATCGCCACATCGCCATCAACGGTTAGCATACTACGATAGTCTAATTCGCTTATATCTCTTTGTATGTTGGCAAGAGCACTGCTCACCACTTGTTGTTTCTGTGAGCTCGACAATTTATTATAATCTGTTTCCACATCGAACATCTGCTTCAATGATGCTCGTTTGGTTTCTAATCGCAACGAGTCACGACTTGTTTTCACTTGCACAGGATTGTACAAATACGACAATTCTTTAAAATTCACATTTCCTACGCTGTCGTAATAGTGGTTCAACGAGTCTAACGAATGCCAAATAGCCCCCATACTCTTGCTCTTTGCACTTCCGCTTAACAAAGAAGCATCGGTTAAGTTGAATCCATCATCAAAAGGAATAAGTATCTTTTTATCCACAAAAGTTTCACGGCGATAAGGCACTGCTGCTGTATTTGTGAATTCTTGCGATTGCATATTCTCGAACCATTCACCGCTCCAAAGTGATAATAGTAGATGTTTTCTGTCGGCAGTAGACTGCAACATGCCCGAATCGGCTAAGATAATGGCTTGGTCTTCATAACTTCCCGTCATACGATAAATCATGATTCCATATAGCTTTCCTGTTTCATTATCTTTCTTTTGCACATAGATATTGCTATTAGGAATACCATCATAGAACACACCCACAGGTATTTGGGTCTCTGGACTCTTGTCTCTCATCGACAATATCAACTGCGCCAATTTCAAATTGGCTGTTGGACCGATATTGTTTTGGAAATAAAATGAGGAAAATGCAATTAGGATTGTAATGACAATAAGACCTCTACACGATTGCATGAGCGATATACCCGCCGCCTTAATAGCTGTTAGCTCGCTACTTTCACCTAAATTTCCATAGGCAATAAGCGACGACAATAAAATGGCAAGGGGCAACGCTTGTGGAACAAGCATCAATCCCATATACCAAAAGAACTGAGCTAGCACGTCTATCGTAAGCCCCTTTCCTATCAAATCATCAATATAACGCCATAAGAATTGCATCATTAGTACAAACTGACAAATAAAGAATGTACCAATAAAAAGCAATCCAAATTGCTTGACAATAAATATATCTAGTTTCTTTATTCTAAACATTACACTTACTATTGCTTTAGCTAAAGCCTATAATAGGCTACAAATTTAGTATAAAAAAACGATATTCGTTGTGCTTTATCTTTTTTTTACCTCCTAATACATAAAGTTTTCAATGCGCTCAGCCTACTAATAATGTCTCATTTCCATATTTCCTTCTACTTTCACCGCTCTTTTTCGATATAATTCTCTTTCTATTGTTTGTTAATTAGTTATATTCATCTTCTATTATGAATGCTTTTCAAAAACAAAGAAATACACAAAATTAAGGAAAATATACACAACGTGGATAAAAAGAAAAACGCCTAAGAAATAAATCTTAAGCGTTTTGATTTGCATTGTAGCGGGAACCGGGATTGAACCGGTGACCTCATGATTATGAATCATGCGCTCTAACCAGCTGAGCTATCCCGCCATTAGCCGTTAAAAGCTTTGCAAAGGTAATATATTGTTTTTAATCTCACAAATATTTTTTATTATTTTTCTTCTTTTTATTCATTCTTCCCTCTATCTACCACCACAGCCTTTGTATTTTAATAGCTATGTTTTTAGAGTATAAAAGCATTGATTTTGCACACCAAAAGCTATGCTTTTAAAAGGCAAAAAGAATGCTATTGCGACGCCATGTGTAAGTAGTTATAGATCAAAGCATTTAGAAAGAAGAAAAACAACTGCATTTTCTTTACAAAAAGATGCAGTTGTTTTGATTAAGAGAGAAAGGAAATAGCCTTTGATTCTCTGTTACTTAAATTCTTTCTCATTGATTATTCTTGTAAAACTGCAAGAAAAAAGAATATATTTTATTTAGTTACTAGCAATAAGATGTATTTTTAATGGTAGTACAACATCATTAACAGCCACCTCATTTACCTCTAACAATTTCACTTTAAGATTTAGCCATATACCTTCTTTCTTTGCTTCTACAACCTCAAAGCGTGGATTTAAGAAGTAAGCATCAAGTTCAACACCTCTATTAGATGTGGCTTTCCACACTGGAACGACATAGTTTCCATTAGTCATACGCACTTCTTTTCGTTCTAAATCTAAGTAACCATCCGCTCTTTTCAAACTTAAATGAGCATTTTCAATCCATTTCTGAATAGGAAGAGCCTTCACCTTTGCAAGTAAATCACCATCTGCAGAGGTGCGGAAGCGTTTTCCCATGTATGCACCAAGGTCGGATGTTGTAGACAATCCTAATTCTTTTGCAAGTGTACTTAATGGCTTAAAGCCTTCAATATCTTTAGTAAACGTTGCCAAAACATTCTCACTACCATTTCTTTCTTGTAGTTCGATGGTTACAGAAAGTGTGTTTTGAGAATCGCTTTTGTTTACTGATTTAAGGATTGGAGCATAAATATTGGTATCATAATCAAAGAAACCAGCATAGAACACAGCTGCATTTTCGTAAACACCACGCATATAATATTGCGCTACAACGTCTTTCTTTACCTCAAATTTCGATGCATAATAAGCATTTTTATCGAACGCCAACGCTGGTTGAGCATAGGTTCCAGAACCTACGTAACCTTTATGTCCGTTGTAAGTAACCACGAATGTAAGTGTACCTGTGCTTCTTCCGCTCTTAAACTCAAAATTACTTATCTGCAATTTTGCAAAATCATCTGCGGTGTACTTATAAACATTTTGTGAGTTTTGCTCTAAAACTTCAATATCAATAAATTGCGAAAGATATTCAGCTGTGTACTTTTCGCTTTTCTTTAAACGATAAAGTGTATCGAAATCGAATTGTGTTTGATAGTCAACCCCACTTTTCCACTTAACAGAAATACGGCGAGCCATATCAAAATCTGATGGTTTCTTTGCGAAACCAGTATAAGTAAGGGTTTGCGAAAATGGTTTATTTTGAACTTTTCCTGATACTAAAACTTTAAAAGTTCCTTCGCTATCATTGCGCTCTTGAATAGAAGTTGAAAGCACTTCGATATTCTTTGCATTAACTGTTTTAGCACCTGTTTGTGCTGTTAGCAACTCAATTGCTTGATAAACATACTTTGTTTTATCTAGATTAAAATAACTAACAAGGTCGTTATCTGTCACTTTTACATCCTCAACTACTGGAGTTGGGGGTGCAGGGATAGGGTCATTACTAGACGAACTACCACCACATGATGTCATAATAAGCCCTAAGACTATTGATATCCAAATTTTCTTCATAATTATTTTTATAATCTATTTTATATATAAATCCTTCTTTAATATCTTTCTATATAATCTAAATCCTGAAAAATCAATCTATTCAGATTTAAAGAAGTGGTGCAAAGATAATAAAAATAAATGACTTTTGGGGTAAAAGCAATGTAAAAGAAGCCATAAAACAATAACACACACACATTACTTCCTTTCAGAAAAGCCATAACAAGAAGCCAACAAACACGCCAAAAAAAGAATTTAATTTACGTTTCTCACCTTTAACAAATTAAAAAGGTATCATTTAAAGGCATAAAATATAAAAACACACGGAAAAAGGAGGGATATTTCTGCTTATTTTTTATACCTTTGCACCATTAATCACATAATTAATAATAACAATGCCCGAAACAAAACAAATTAAAACCGCATTGATATCGGTTTTTCATAAAGATGGTTTAGACGAGTTGCTTGCTACATTGCATGCTCAAGGAGTTAAGTTTTTATCAACAGGAGGTACTCAACAATTTATCGAATCGTTAGGCTACGAATGCCAAAAGGTAGAAAGTGTAACCTCATATCCTTCAATATTAGGAGGTCGTGTTAAAACTCTTCACCCTAAAATATTCGGTGGAATATTATCACGTCGTGAGCATGAGGGCGACAAAAAAGAAGTTATCGAATACGAAATACCTGCTATCGACCTTGTAGTGGTAGACCTTTATCCTTTTGAAAAGACAGTAGAAAGTGGCGCATCTTCTGCAGATATCATCGAAAAAATCGATATCGGAGGCATCTCTCTCATTCGTGCTGCAGCTAAAAACTTTAATGATGTGGTTATTGTTCCAAGTAAAGAAGAATACAGCATACTACTCGATATTTTAAAAGAGAATGGTGCTCAAACCACACTTGCACAACGCCAAATGTTTGCAACACGTGCTTTTGGTGTAAGTAGTCATTACGACACAGCAATACATGGCTGGTTTTCTTCACAAAAATAGAATATCAAAAAACTGTTATTAAGGTTTAATTGTCTTTTCATCACACATGAAACACAAACCGAAAAACAACAAGTTAAAAAGAAATAGAATATGGGATTTTTTTCATTTATCCAAGAAATTGCAATGGACTTAGGTACTGCCAACACCATTATCATCAGCGATGATAAGATAGTTGTAGACGAACCTTCGGTTGTTGCACTTGACAGAACAAACAACAAGATGATTGCTGTGGGTGAGAAAGCTAAGCTCATGTATGAAAAAACACATGACAACATCCGCACCATACGTCCTCTTCGTGATGGAGTAATTGCCGACTTCACTGCTTGCGAGCAAATGATGAGAGGCTTAATTAAAATGGTTCACAGCGGAAGTAGATTATTCTCTCCTTCTCTAAGAATGGTTATTGGTGTTCCTTCAGGCTCTACTGAAGTTGAACTTCGTGCCGTGAGAGACTCTGCAGAACATGCAGATGGACGTGATGTTTATCTTATCTTCGAACCAATGGCTGCCGCAATAGGTATTGGTATCGATGTTGAAGCCCCAGAAGGAAACATGATTGTCGACATTGGCGGTGGTAGTACAGAGATTGCAGTTATCTCTTTAGGTGGTATTGTGAGCAACAACTCGATTCGAATTGCAGGAGATGACCTTACAGCAGACATTCAAGAATATATGAGTAGACAACACAATGTGCGTGTAAGTGAAAGAATGGCTGAACGAATTAAGATACATGTGGGTTCTGCTCTTACCGACTTAGGCGACGAAGCACCTGAAGATTACATCGTACATGGTCCTAATCGTATCACAGCTCTACCCATGGAAGTACCTGTTTGCTATCAAGAAATTGCACATTGCTTAGATAAAACCATTGCAAAAATAGAAAATGCTGTGCTAAGTGCATTGGAAAACACTCCTCCCGAGCTATATGCTGATATTGTAAAGAATGGTATTTATCTTAGTGGTGGTGGCGCTTTACTTCGTGGTTTGGATAAACGTTTACAAGATAAAATCAACATTCCATTCCATATAGCAGAAGATCCACTTCACAGTGTCGCTAAAGGTGCAGGTATTGCATTGAAGAATGTTGATCGTTTCTCGTTCTTGATGCGCTAAAAACAAAGCCTATGAGAAACCTTCTAGAGTTTCTATCTAAATATAATCATTGGTTTGTTTTTGTTGTATTAGAAATCACTAGTATCATACTTTTATTTCAATACAACACCTATCAAGGTAGTGTTTGGTTCACATCTGCCAATAGTGTCGCTGGAAAAGTGTACGAATTAAGTGCAGAAGTGGAAAAATATTTCTCACTTGTAGATGTGAACCAACAGCTAAGTTTGCGTAATATAGAACAGGAACGACAAATAAATATACTCGAGCAACGCATTCTTAATACCACAAAAGATAGTTCTAGCATCATAGTTAATAACAAAGACCTTTTCAATGGTTTTCAAATCATACCCGCAAAGGTTATTACCAACTCAATAAACGAAAATGATAACCTCATAACTCTCGACAAAGGGCGAGCTGAAGGCATTACTCCTAATATGGGAGTTGTAAGCGGTTTGGGAGTTGTGGGTATCGTTTACATGGTTTCAGAACATTATTCTATTGTACTATCAGTGCTTAACTCGAAATCAAACATTAGCTGTACTATAAAAAATAAAGGCTATTTAGGTTATTTACACTGGAACAAAGGCGCAAGTGATTATGCCTTCTTAGATGATATTCCACGTCATGCTCATTTTAGAATGAATGATGAAATTATTACAAGCGGTTATTCTTCAATATTCCCCCAAGGTATAATTGTTGGTAAAATAACCAATGCTTACAACTCTGCCGATGGTTTATCATATCGACTAAAAGTGAAATTAGCAACTAATTTCAGCACGCTTCGTGATGTATTCATCATAAATAATGCACCTATGTTAGAACGAATAGAACTAATGAGAGCAGCTCAAGATTCTATTATAGACAACTAATAAAATAAAAGAAGAAAGTTTTCATACTATATTCAGCAAGAAAAGGAAGCTAAATCCTTTTCTTGTTGATTTCTAATAAGGGTAGAAAATTCTTTTCAAACATAAGAATAAAGGAAAGAAGAAATAATGACTTCGAAAACACTTACAAATATTTTTTTGTATGTTCTACTACTTCTCATGCAAGTATTAGTACTCAATCATATTCATTTATTTCAATGTGCCACACCTTTATTATATATATATATGGTCATTGGAATACGCCGTAATATCCCAAAGTGGCTTTCGTTAACTTCTGCTTTCATAATAGGTTTAATCGTAGATATATTTGCAAACACACCAGGAGTAGCTGCTGCATCTATGGTTTTAATAGCTCTTATACAACCATATCTGCTTTTATTATTTATAAATCGTGAGAGTCCTGATGATTTAGAGCCAACAATTAAGACTTTAGGAGTGGCACATTTCATCTATTTTTCGTTACCTTTAATTCTCATCTTTTGTTTATTATTCTTTACGTTAGAGACATTTAACTTCTTTAATTGGATGAGATGGATCGAGTGTGTCGGTGGAAGTACAATACTTACATTGATTCTTATTCTTGCAATTGAAAATATAAGAAAGAACAATGGTTGATTATCATCTCGAGAAAAGACGTTTTATTATAGCTGGAATTGCGATAGGAATTGTTCTCATTTACATCGTAAGACTTTTCACTTTGCAATTACTTAGCGATGATTACAAGAAGAATGCTGATAGTAATGCATTCTTGAAGAAAGTTGATTTTCCCTCTCGTGGACTTATATTCGATCGATCTGGAAAACTTCTTGTTTACAATCAACCATCTTATGACATTATGGTTGTGATGAATGAAGAAAGCGGAAGACTCGACACGATGGGTTTTTGTAATGCAATTGGTATTACAAAAGAGTTCTTTATAAACAGAATGAAGGACATAAAAGACCGCTCAAAAAATCCTGGATATTCCCGTTTTACACAACAATTATTCATGAGTCAAATCTCAGATAAAGAGTTTAGTGTATTTAGAGAACGTATGTTTAGATTCCCAGGCTTCTACATTCAAAAGAGAAGTATTCGACTTTATCAATATCCTTACGCAGCTCATGTATTGGGAGATGTGGCAGAAGCATCTCCAAGTGATATTGAATCGGACGATTATTATCAACCTGGTGACTACATAGGAAAGCTTGGTGTGGAGCGTTCTTATGAGAAACAACTACGTGGAGAAAAAGGAATTCAAATTCTATTGCGTGATGCTCATGGAAGAATTCAAGGCAGTTATCAAAATGGAAAGCTCGACCATAGACCCATTGCAGGTAAAGATTTAACCCTAAGTATAGACCTACAGCTACAGGCTTTGGGTGAAAGACTGATGGAAGGAAAGATTGGAAGCATCGTAGCTATTGAGCCTTCAACTGGCGAAGTACTGTGTATGGTGTCTTCACCCACATACGATCCCCGACTAATGGTGGGAAAACAACGTGGTAAAAACAACCTTGCTTTATCTAGAAACGTGTGGAAACCGCTTCTAAACAGAAGTATTATGGGGCAATATCCACCTGGTTCTACTTTCAAAACATCACAAGCTCTCACCTATTTAACCGAAGGTATTCTCACTCCTACAAGCATGTTAAGCTGCCATCACGGTTTTTATTATAAAGGACTACACGTTGGTTGTCACTCCCACTCATCACCATTGGCTGTAACCGAAGCCCTAAGTACATCATGTAATGCCTACTTTTGCTGGGGACTTTACTACATGATTGGCAATAAGAGCAAGTATGGCAACGTCGATAATGCTATGAATACATGGCGAGACTATATGGTTAGTATGGGATTTGGCTATAAATTGGGAATTGATTTGCCCGGAGAAAAACGTGGTTTAATACCTAATGCCACATTTTACGACAAGGCTTACAAAGGCTCTTGGAATGGTTTAACGGTCATTTCAATATCTATTGGACAAGGAGAGGTGAACCTTACACCCCTACAAATCGCCAATCTTGGAGCCACTATTGCTAATAGAGGATATTATTATGTCCCCCATGTGGTCAAGAAAGTAAAGGGAGAGCCACTCGATACCTTATATACAAGGAAGCATTATACTAAAGCAAGTCGTCGTTCTTATGATTGGGTAGTTGCAGGTATGCGCTCTTCTGTGATAAAAGGAACATGTAAATCCGCCAACAGAGCTGATTATTTGGTTTGTGGAAAAACTGGAACTGCAGAAAATAGAGGGCACGACCACTCTGTATTTATGGGTTTTGCGCCTATGGACAAACCTAAGATTGCCATTGCAGTATATGTAGAAAATGGTGGATTTGGAGCCGATTATGGTGTACCTATTGGCTCTTTAATGATGGAACAATATATTAAAGGTGGATTATCTGATAGTTCTGAGAAAATGGCTACAGACTTCCAACAACGTAGAATTGCATATGGGTCAGGTGACAGGTAGAAAAAAAGAGAAGTCAACGAGTATTCTTCGCTCTTTAGATTGGTGGACAATAGCTATATATATCGCACTACTTGCTTTTGGATGGCTAAGCGTGTGCGGTGCAAGTTATACCTATGGCTCTACCGAAATACTCAGTTTAAGCTCTCGTTCAGGCATGCAAATTGTTTGGATAGGAACATCTATATGCCTAGGTTTCATTCTTCTTATGATGGACGACCGCTTTTATGATACCTTTGCATACGTTATCTACGGACTACTCTTACTGCTTCTTTTTGCCACAATCTTTAATCCTCACGAAATTAAAGGCTCTCGTTCGTGGATTGTAATGGGACCTTTGCGACTGCAACCTGCTGAATTTGCCAAGTTTGCCACGGCATTAGCCGCTGCAAAGTTTATGGGAAGATATACCTTTAACATGCAAAGATGGAAGGATTTTGCCATTGCTCTTGCCATTGTTATTTTGCCCATGATCTTTATTGTTGGACAAAGAGAAACAGGATCGGCATTGGTTTATTTCTCATTTTTCTTGATGTTCTATCGTGAAGGAATGCCTGGAAGTGTGCTTTTCACTGGAGTTGCAATGATTGTTTACTTTGTTGTAGGTATTAAATACGAAGCTATTATGTTGAGCGAAACCCCTACTTCTTTAGGAAAATTCATCGTATTGCTCCTCGTTCAACTCTCTTCAATAGGCATGATTCACGTTTATTGTAAAGAAAAACAAATGGTTCGACAACTTCTTGCATTAACCATAGGAACAACACTCCTTGCTTTCCTCTTTGCAAAGTTTGTTATTCCATTTAATATTGTTATCGTTCAAATTATTTTAAGTGTGTTGTTCATTCTTTATCTCATCTACAATTGGCTTCACACTCGCATACATAATTATCTTTATATTGCATTATTCTCTATCGGTTCTATTGCTTTTTTCTATTCAGCAGACTATGTATTGAATAACGTAATGGAGCCTCATCAAAGAGTTCGAATCAATGTTTTACTTGGATTAGATGAAGACTTGTCGGGCGCAGGCTACAATGTTCATCAAAGTGAGATAGCTATTGGCAGTGGAGGATTAAAGGGAAAAGGATTCTTAAACGGAACACAAACAAAACTAAAGTTCGTTCCAGAGCAAGATACCGACTTCATTTTCTGTACCGTTGGCGAAGAAGAAGGATTCTTAGGATCGGCTGGTGTACTCTTATTATTCTTGGCATTGATTCTCCGCCTCATTCATCTTGCCGAACGACAAACCTTTAAGTTTGGGCGAATATACGGCTATTGCATTCTTAGTATCTTTCTTTTTCACGTTTTCATTAATGTCGGAATGGTATTAGGTCTGTTGCCTGTGATTGGTATTCCATTGCCATTCTTCAGCTATGGCGGTTCGTCTTTATGGGGATTCACGTTGCTTCTATTCATCTTTTTACGAATAGATGCCTCTCGAAACTTAATTCGTTCTTAACATAATACCAACATCCGAGATTCCAGGAAGAATCTCTCTCTTCATGGCATGACGCACAACAAGTGCCAAAGAATCACCTTTTTCTAGGCGAAGGGTAGACAAAGGAAAGTCGTATTGATAGTAGCTAACCCCCTTACCCTCTACATTTCCTTTCGAGTCGATTATCATACAATTCAAAGTATCTACTCTAATGTCTTTCGAAGGATATACTTTTCGCTCCACAACAAGACTTAATCCTGTGAAAGGATAATCGTTTGTAACACGCAAACCCACATTAATAGAATAGATTCCGCTTGTTTTCAAACGAGGGATAGCATACGAAATAGTGTCATTTCGCTCCCACCCTGCAATAGAAGTATGCTGATAATGATGATAAACAACATTTCTTTTGCACGATATGCAGAATGTCAAAATCGTGCAAAAGAAAAAGCATAAGTAGGCAAAATGCCTCCATTTATTGTTGTTTTGTTGGTTGCTCACTGCGTGGAATATTGTTTTTTACATTCTCATTCAAATGTTGTGGTGCACCATTTCGACGATATTGTCCTCTGCCACCACACCATTTCTATTACCTTGTCTACGACCCTCGTTTCCTTGTCGCTCACGTTGGTTATTACGTGGTTTATCGTTATTATCATTTCTATTTCCACGATTTTTTGACTTATCAAATCTACTAATATCAGCATCAGCCAATAAGTCTTTAGGACGTTCGGGTTGCTTTCTTTCCTTCGAGCCTGTTAAAGTTTCAGGTTTTTCACCACGCTTATTCATTTCAATAATACGTCGTGCACGTTCAGCAGTAATTGTTTCTAGATTGGCTGCCATATTCTTATCAGTAGAATAAGTAACCAAACCCGCTAAGATATCCACCTTGAAGAAGAAATATTCTGCCTCTAAAGTGTGCAGAGAAACCTCTCTACTTGGAAGTCTTTTGCCCGATTCGATATAGTTATCTACCTCATAATTCAAACAACATTTAAGCTTTCCGCACATTCCTGCCAGCTTTTGTGGGTTGGGAGAAATATCTTGAAAACGTGCAGCGTTGGTGCTTACAGAAACAAAATTCTTCATCCACGAAGCACAACACAATTCTCTTCCGCAAGGACCTGTACCACCAATGCGTCCTGCTTCTTGTCTTGCTCCAATCTGCTTCATTTCAATTCTCACATGAAAAGCATCGGCAAGCACCTTAATCAGTTGACGAAAGTCTACACGTTCGTCTGCAATATAATAGAAAATAGCTTTATTTCCGTCGCCTTGATACTCAACATCTCCAATCTTCATGCTAAGTCCTAAGTCTTTAGCTATTTGTCTACTCTTAATCATTGTCTGCTGTTCTCGGCTCTTTGCCTCCTCATATTTCTCGATATCCACTTGTTTAGCAAGACGATAAACACGGCGAATTTCTTCGTTTGGTTTGAGGTTTGCACGTTTCATTTGCCATTCAACAAGGCGTCCTGTCAATGAAACTACGCCTATATCATGACCTGGATTCGATTCAACAGCAACAATATCACCTTTTTTTAGGTCGAGATTATTAACATTATGATAATAACCTTTGCGTGTATTTTTAAATTGAACTTCAACTAAATCAGTACTTTCTATGTTACCAGGAGTACCTGCAAGCCAATCGTAAGCATTAAGTTGTTTATTTTGTCTGCCACAACCTTTGCTACAAATGCCACGGGTACAACCATCTAACATATGAAACTTCATATCTTTATAATTCATTCTTTCTTGTCGCTTTATTTTTAGTTTAATCACTTTCTCACCAGAAGCATCGTTACACGGAGTGTAAAATCGAAGAAAACAATCTTGGGATTGGCATTCTGTGAAAGGTCTCTTATATTTAGTTCAACAAGTTCATAGAGTTCAATAATATTTTTTTCATTGATAAAGGGGGCAAATTTTTGTGCAAATTGCTCTTCATCTTGAGTGAAATGAATCAATGAACTTTGTTTAAAGTTATACATAAAATTCTCTCGGAACATTCTATGAAAATACAAAAGCATACGTTTTTGCTTTTCTCGTCCATAGGTAGCAACACGCTCGCTCCATGCTTTCATCTCACGAATGTCACGTCGATACGAGGCACGCATAACGCCCACAAAGTCGTTAAAGAATTGTTTTGCCTCGCTATCTGCGTTCAACATTCTAATAGCATCTAACCAACTGCCATTGGCAATTTGTGCTACACGATGTGCAGTATCGTCATCTAAGCCCCTTTTCTCCACCAAAGCACACTCTAAAACGGCAGTATCTATGCGCTTCACCTGAATCATTTGAGTTCTACTTCGAACAGTTTCTAAAAGACGTTCAGGTGCTTCGCTCACCATTATGAATAGCGTTTGATGTGGAGGTTCTTCTAATAATTTTAGCAATTTGTTAGCACATTCAACATTCATGCGCTCGGGCAACCAGATGATAGCCACCTTGTAGCCACCCATACTCGACTTTAAGTTGAGCTTTCTTGTTAAATTATCACTTTCAGAAGCAAAGATAATAGCTTGTTGATTGGCTGCGTTCATGTGCTCGAGCCATGTATCCATATCAAAATATGGACCTTTTTTGAGTAGCAAGTTCCACTCTTTTGCAAAATCATCACTAATCATTTTATGATCAGCAGTGGTGCCAGTAGGACGAATAACGGGATAGCTAAAATGCAAGTCGGGGTGTTCCCAGCGGTCTAGCATAGCCTTAACGCTCGCAGCCTTGGGATTGTTCACATCGTTCTCGCCTAACAAATGCGATGCAAGAGCCAATGCCAACGCCATCTTGCCACATCCAGGTGCTCCATAAAGAAGCAGAGAATGAGGCATTTTTCCCGATTCTATAAGCGTTAACAAACGACTTTTTACGTCGTCTTGTCCTATTACGTCACTAAAATTCATTCAATAATTATGCGTTTTGCAACAAAGAGTTATGCTGAGTTCCTTATTTCTTTATTTGCAAAGTTACTAAAAAATAGACGTTATTTTGCACTCTATTGATTTTTTATATACCTTTTTTGTTTATTCGTTAGAATAAAGTATTCTTTCAAGTTGCTATCTTATTGAAAAACAAGTAGTTTTTGCGTGCCATACAATTGCATTGACATTGGCATCTAAAAGCATTGATTTTACACTCCAAAAGCAATGATATTGTACCTCAAAAACACCGTTTTTAGAAAAGAAGAAAAAAGAGTATAAAAATAAAGCGCACAGACTTTTGTCTGTGCGCTCATATCATTACTGGTTAAAGTGTGCCTATTTGTTCGTTGTTGCAGTTATTTTACCCGACTTAGAGAAGGTCATTGTTACGTTTTGCAACGAGTGGTTGGTGCAGTTAAACATCATAATAGGATTGAAGTGACGCCCGTTCCACTTCACTTCGAAATGAAGATGCGGTGTTGTTGCACGACCAGTACGACCAGTTAAGCCAATTAATTCACCTGCTTTAACCTTTTGTCCTACCTTTACAAGATTCTTAGATTGATGGCTATACAGCGTTTCGAGTCCTTCGGCATGCTTAATTACAATGCAATTTCCATATCCATAGTGTGGAGCCGACATAGTAACCACTCCATCAAAGGCTGCATATATATTATCATTGGCCTTTGTTTTAATATCAACTCCTGAGTGTCCACGTCGTCCTCCATATGGACTTATAATATGACAGCCTGGCAATGGGAATGCCCACTCGCCATTTTTAAGGGTAGAAAGGTTAAGAACATAGTCACCATTCTTGTTATATGAACCGCTTTTTATATTCTCTTCCTTATCTTCTTTGCGATTTTCCTTCTCTTCTTTCTTTATGTTCTTTTCGTCTTTCTTCTCTACAATGGTGATATTAACGTGCTTTCCCTTCTTTTTAAACTGCAAAATGGTTTGCTTAAGTGTCTTCTTTTTCACATCTAGAACAAGCTCTGGATTCACCTTTCCACCATTCACCATAATATAAAACAAACAAGTTGCTTTCTTATTCTTTGTTCCTACGATGGCAATTGTTTGTCCTGCTTTTACCTTTTGAGCTACCGCCACAAGATTTTGAGCATTATTTTCATACACCGTTTCTAAGCCGTTGTCGTGTCGAATCACTACAACATTGCCTCTATTGCCCATCTTTCGAGCCAAACGCACAGTTCCATTGAACATAGCTTTCACCGCATCGCCTTCAGAAGTGGTTATTTCTATGTCTTTATTGCTTAACAACGACGCCTTACCTACGGGCAAAGGGAAAGAATATTCGCTTGAAGATAAAGCTCCAAAGTCTATATTAAACGTGTTTGAAGCATCAAACAAATGGGGCGTTTCGATACTTATTTGTTGCTGTTCGGCTGCAGTAAAGGTGTCGTTAGCAGGCATAAAAGCCACTAACAAGCCTAAAAGAGCTATATAACAGAGTGTATTTAGTCTTTTCATTTACAATCTTTTAGGTTAAACAAAAGAATTATGTATTTCTTTAAAGCACCTTATCCACGAAGGAGAATGCCTGTATATATTCTGCCAGAGGCTGTTCCTAAACGACGAGCAGAGAAGAATTTGTGATAATTTGAATAGGTACAAATGCCCGATAAAGTGATATTTTGAGCGGAAACACCTAAACTTTCGAGCTGTTTTTTATTGCATTGAGCCAAGTCGATATGCCACTTTGGTTCGTTATCTTTTGCGCTATTGTCTACCAACACATTGTTATTATTGATCGAAAGAAGCTGTGCCGATGAACTAACACATTGTTTATCGGCGGCAAGTCCTTTTTCATTAAAAGCGTTGAACACATCACTGCCTACCTCAAACGACTCGAAAGAGATGGAAGGACCAATGACTACTTGCAGTGTTTTGGGGTCGGTATTGAACGAACGATACATTTTTTCGACTGTCTTTCGCATAATATTCTCTACCGTTCCACGCCAACCTGCATGCGCAACTGCTATGGCTTTGTGCTCGGAATCATACATAACAACAGGCACACAGTCGGCCGTTGAAACTCCAATGCACACATTTGACTCGTTAGTTATGAGTGCATCGACTCCCTCTAACAGCATGCTTTGAACCGAAGAGGGCAACGAAAGAAATTCAGAAGCAATTTGTCTGACCTCAGTCTGGTGAGTTTGGTGAGGTAAGATGATGTTTTTTTCGTTAATTTCTAATGCTTTTGCCAATTCTAAACGATTGCTATTCACCTGCTCTTCGTTATCTCCTACCCAAGGATTGATATTGAATGAGGCATAAGCATCATCTATCTTGCCGTCTGCTTGCAATGAATTTTCATCGCAAGAGCGCATGCTTGAAAAGGCTATTACATTGTTATCAATTGCGTATTGATGCAGCTTCGGAATCATTCTTCGTCCTCCAAATCTACATATTCAAAGTCCTCTAAATCATCAAAATCTTCATCTTCTACGAAAATAACTTCATCTTCGCCTTCTGCTTCCAACTCTTCTGTAATGCGTTGAATATCTTTATCACGATGAACAAGAGTGTCTTCGGCAATAACTCCCTTAATCTTATTGCTCTCGCTGTTAAGCTCTTTCCATAGAATGTCTTTCAACTCGTTGAGTCCTTGACCTGTAACTGCCGAGATAAACACACATGGAAGGTCTTCGGGAAGAGTTTCTTTAAGCATTGATATAAGCTCTTCGTCGAGCAAATCGCTTTTTGTTACGGCGAGAACTCTATGCTTGTCGAGCATGTCGGGATTGAAATTGCGAAGCTCGTTCAATAAAATTTCGTATTCTTTCTTGATATCATCGGTGTCACCTGGCACCATAAAAAGAAGCAAAGAGTTTCGTTCTATGTGACGTAAAAAACGCAATCCGAGTCCTTTTCCTTCGCTTGCGCCTTCAATTATACCTGGAATATCTGCCATAACAAACGACTTATTGTCGTGATATCCAACAATACCAAGAGAGGGTTCTAATGTAGTGAAAGGATAATTGGCTATCTTTGGGCGTGCACTTGATAACGAAGAAAGAAGCGTTGACTTACCTGCATTGGGGAAACCAACAAGACCTACGTCGGCAAGTAGCTTGAGTTCGAGAATGATTGTCTGCTCTTGCATGGGCTCACCAGGCTGTGCATAGCGTGGAGCTTGATTGGTTGCAGTTCTGAATTGGAAGTTTCCTAAACCGCCTCTACCACCTTTTAAGAGTAGAACTTCTTGTCCATCGTACTTAACATCGCACACATACTTACCTGTTTCGGCATCATATACAACGGTTCCGCATGGCACATCGATGTATTGATGCTTGCCATTGGTTCCGTGACACTTATCTCTTCCACCATTTCCGCCATGCTCTGCATAGACATGTCGTTGGAATTTAAGGTGTAAAAGAGTCCAATAGTTATGGTTTCCACGCAAATAAACGCTTCCTCCATCACCTCCGTCACCTCCGTCGGGTCCACCATTTGGATTATACTTAACGTGTCGTAAGTGCATAGAACCACGTCCTCCTTTTCCACTTCGACAATATATTTTTACATAATCAACAAAATTTGAATCTGCCATAACTTTACTTCCTTTCTCGTTTTAGTGCCATCCTATATGCGTTGCAATATCTTTATACAAACAAATGGGCTGTTTATAAGGCCTGAATGCCTATTTTGTAGCCTTTTAAAAACCAAAATAAGGAATTATGAAGTTGATGTTATAACTCCATAACTCCCTATTAGATATAGTGAGAAAATATTACAACTGATCGATTACAGTAGTGATATCTCCAAATATTGTGTCAAGTTCTCCTAAACCATTGATGTGGTTATGAACTCCTTCTTTCTTGTACCAATCAATCAATGGTGCTGTTTGATTGTGATAAACACCAAGACGTTTCTTGATAGTTTCTTCGTTATCATCGCTTCTTCCGCTTTCTTTTCCACGAAGAATCAATCGTTTCATTAACTCTTCTTCAGGTACATCAAGCTCAATCATTGCAGCAATGCGATGTCCACGCTCTGCTAACATAGCCTTTAAAGCCTCTGCTTGTGGTATTGTTCGTGGGAATCCGTCGAAGATTACACCTTTATGTTCTTTGCCAAAGCTATCATATACGCTTGCAAGAATATCTACCATCAACTCGTCTGGGATAAGTTGTCCCTTGTCAATGTATTCTTTTGCGGTCTTACCTAACTCGGTTCCGTTCTTAATTTCACTACGAAGTACATCGCCAGTAGAGATGTGTTCGAAACCATATTTAGCAATAAGCTTGTCGCTTTGAGTGCCTTTTCCTGAACCAGGAGCACCAAAAATAACGATATTGTTCATTTTATAGGATGATATATTAATATTGTTTGTATTCTATAAGAATGAGAATAAAAGCTTTATCAGTGTGCTTTTACCTCTCGTTTTACCTTTCATCAAAATGCATACATTTTCAAACCCACGCCCAAAGAGCGTAGCATTAAAAATGAAGGAAAATGATTTAGTGGTTATTCTACAATGGTGTAGATGTCTCTTAGGTTGCGTCCTTGATGATCATAGTCAAGTCCATAACCAAGAATAAAGTCATTTGGAATTTCCATTACAGCATATTCTATATCCAAAGGCACTTGAAGTCTATCTGGTTTCACTAACAATGAACATATATGAATAGACTCGGGATTGCGTGTTCCGAGTGTTTCTATCATTCGTTTCATTGTTAATCCTGTTTCAACTATGTCCTCAACAATAATAACTGTTCTGTTAGTTAAATCCTCATTGATACCTAACACTTCTTTAATTGTTCCTGTAGAGGTTGTTCCTTGATATGAAGCTAGCTTTACAAAAGATATCTCACAAGGAATAGTTAGCATCCTCATAAGGTCTGCAGCAAATATAAACGAGCCATTTAACACCGCTAATAGTAGTGGATTTTTATCCTTCATGTCGCTGTTTATACGATCTGCTACTACTTGAATTCTCTTCAATATCTCTGCTTCTGGAATAGAAGTCTTAAAGGTTTTATCCTTAATTGTTATTTGAGCCATCTCTAAATACACTATATTTTGTTGCAAATTTACTAAAAATATACCATACTTTGAACACATTAGCATTAAATTTTGTATTTTTGCAAATATGAAAATATTCACAAGTAATCAAATAAAAGAGCTCGACAAATATACAATTGAGCATGAACCCATTAGTTCTTTAGATCTAATGGAACGTGCAGCAATAGCCATGAAGGAAGTTATTTGCGAGCGTTGGAACACCCAAACACCATTTATTGTATTTGCAGGTCCAGGCAATAATGGCGGAGATGCTCTTGCGGTAGCACGCCTTTTACTTGGTGAAGGATATAACGTTAAGATATATTTATTTAACATTCACAATAGTCTTTCGCCCGATTGCGAACAAAATAAGCTACGTTTATTGGAACATAAGCGTGCTAAAGACTTCACAGAAGTTATCACAAACTTCGATCCACCCAAGCTTACTGAAAAAGAAGTAGTGATAGATGGTCTCTTTGGTTGTGGCATAAATAAACCACTATCGGGCGGTTTTGCATCCTTAGTGAAATACATTAACCAATCACCTGCAAAGGTTGTGAGTATTGATATACCTTCAGGTTTAATGCCTGAGGACAACACTTACAATGTAAGAGTAAATGTTATCAATGCCGACTTGACCCTTACTCTACAACAAAAGAAGCTTGCAATGCTCCTTGCAGACTGTCAAAAGCACATAGGAGAATTGAAAGTTTTAGACATTAGATTATCAAGTGAATTCATAAAAAACACACCTTCAACTTTTAATATTATCGAAGAAGGCGACATTATACCATTACTTAAGAAGCGAGAACTATTCTCTCACAAGGGATTAATGGGACATGCGCTGCTCATTGCAGGCTCTTTAGGAATGGCAGGAGCTGCTGTTTTATCTGCAAGAGCATGCCTTCGGAGTGGAGTTGGCAAGCTAACAACTCACGTTCCACAAGCTCTTTATCCCATTTTGCAGACTGCAGTGCCTGAAGCAATGGTACATTTAGATAACAACGAACAATTCTTTTCTGAAGCAATAGATTGCGATTGCTATCATGCTGTGGGTCTTGGACCTGGCTTAGGCTTAAATGAAACCACCGCAATAGCACTCATTGCACAAATAAGACGTGCACAATGCCCTCTTGTTATCGATGCAGATGCCATCAACATATTTGGCAATCACCGTGCTTGGCTACAACAATTGCCTAAGGACATTATTATGACTCCACACCAAAAGGAATTGGAACAACTCACAGGAGCAACCTCAACAAGTAGCTATGAACAGCTCATTAAGGCCTCGGAGTTTGCTCAACACTTTGGATGTTACATCATATTGAAAGGTCATTACAGTGCTCTATGCCTTCCAGATGGCAATATCTACTTCAACACAACAGGCAATCCAGGTATGGCAACAGCAGGAAGTGGAGACGTTTTAACTGGAATTATTACCGCATTGCTTGCTCGTGGCTACTCACAACGTGAGGCTTCACTCCTCGGAATGTATCTTCATGGCTTATCAGGAGATCTTGCTGTTAAGGAAATAGGCGAAGAATCGCTTATCGCAAGTGATATTATTAACTTCCTTCCAAAGGCATTTAAACGATTAAACGACTAATTTTCATGAAAAAAGGACTATTTATTCTCTTCCTTTCTATAATGGCTCTTTGCGCAAATTCGCAAACAACTGCAAACAATGGAATATCTTATTTCTTACCAAAAACGCAGATGAAGTTGGCGATTTTAGTTGAAAAGACGACTTATACTCCTGGAGAATACGCTCAATATGCAGAGATTTATTTAAAGAAGAAAGCGGACTTAGAGCCTAAAACTTCATATAAAATAGTGGGATTGGATATGTATCTCACTGCAATACCAGACTCTTCTAAGCGTTATACCCTTGCAATTGACCGCAAACACAGTATTGTTGACTTGAAATTGGAACAAAACGGTGTGATAACTGCAATCAACGGACAAGCTCAAAGCATTGATCCTTTCAAGCAATTTACCCCTGCTTTAAAGCCAAAGGCCATCGATCCAAGAGACTTTCTCAGTCAAGATGCACTCAACGCAGATAGCAAATGGAAAACTGCAGAATTGATTACACAAGACATTTACGAAGTAAGAGAGAGTAAAGACATGCTTTCTAAGGGTGAAGCAGACTACATGCCAAAGGACGGAGAGCAACTAAAACTGATGCTCAACCAACTTGATTTGAAAGAAAAAGGATTAAGAGAACTATTCGAAGGTAAAACGGTTTGCGACACAACTCAATTCTTTATCACCTTTACACCAGAGAAAGAACAACAACGTTCCGTTGCCTTTAGATTCTCAAAGCATTTTGGTTTATGTGCTGCAGACGATCTTAGCGGTGAACCTTGCTATGCTGTTATTACCGATCTAAATAGTATTCCTGCTATTGACCCTAATGCTTTGCCTGATAAAAAGCAAAAAGACGATACAGGATTATACGTTAATCAACCTGGAAAGATTAAGGTTTCGTTCGAAGGAGAGCCTATAAACAAACAGTCATTTGAATTCTATGCAGCTCAATTTGGACGTATTGAAATGCTCAATAGCTCACTCTTCGGTAAGAAGTTTATAACCCACATCACTCTAAATTCAATCAATGGAGCAATTGAACATTTAACAATTGAGCCTTTAGATTAATACCCTTTATTCGTAAATTATAAATTATAGTTTTCACCTTTATTATATATAAGGGAGCGAAAACAAAATATAAGAAAATTAAAGAAGCGTTGAAAAGGAAACAACTCCTAATTCAACGCTTCTTTTGTGTTTTGCGATTGGCTCTTTGTTGGCGGTATTTTGCTTTTTGTTTTGCCGACCCACTGCCATGAGCACCAGTGATATACTGTTTTTTCTTCGCTTTAGTTTTTACCTTTCCATTATCCTTATCGCCTCCAGCTGATGTCTTTTTAAAAACCATTCCACCACCTGATATAATCTCATCTA
Organism: Prevotella sp. oral taxon 299 str. F0039; assembly: GCF_000163055.2. Taxonomy (GTDB): domain Bacteria; phylum Bacteroidota; class Bacteroidia; order Bacteroidales; family Bacteroidaceae; genus Prevotella. The sequence goes on along the minus strand of NC_022111.1, from coordinate 1,617,658 downwards.
TATCTGCCATAATCTCAGTTTAATTTTATTTATACTATAATTGCGCAAGTCTTCTTTTCTGAACCCACCTAAAACAAGAAAAGAACATCAACTTGCAGAACGCAAATATAATGTCCTTTCTCTTGCAAAACGATATCTTTTACATCTCTGCAAGATGACATTTCATTTGCAAAGATACGAAAATTATTTATTAATGATGGAATAAACGAATGCCAGTGAATGCCATTGCGATATTATACTTATCGCAAGTGTCAATAACATTATCGTCTCTCACCGATCCACCAGCTTGTGCAATGAACTCAACTCCACTCTTATGAGCACGTTCGATATTATCTCCAAATGGGAAGAAAGCATCACTTCCTAAAGCCACCTTATTGTTCTTTGCTATCCATTCTTTCTTTTCTTCACGAGAAAGAGGTTCAGGTTGTTCTGTAAAGAATTGTTGCCAAGCACCTTCTTTCAATACATCTTCAGCATCTTCACTGATATAAATATCGATAGTGTTATCTCTGTCGGCACGTCCAATACCTGCTTTGAAAGGCAAGTTCATCACTTTTGGATGTTGACGCAACCACCAAATATCTGCCTTACTACCAGCAAGACGAGTACAGTGAATACGACTTTGTTGTCCTGCACCAATACCAATGGCTTGTCCGTCCTTTACATAACAAACCGAATTACTTTGAGTATATTTTAAGGTAATCAATGCAATCATCAAGTCTCTCTTCGCTTCTTCACTAAAATTCTTGTTCTTTGTAGGAATATTAGCGAATAATTCTTCTCCATTTAGCTGAATTTCGTTTCTACCTTGCTCGAAAGTAACACCATACACCATTTTTGTTTCAAGCTCAACAGGCTTATAAGTTGCATCAATTTCAATAACATTATAAGTACCTTTGCGCTTTTCTTGCAAAATAGCCAATGCTTCTGGAGTATATCCAGGTGCAATAACGCCATCGCTCACTTCTCTTTTAATAATCAAAGCAGTAGCTTCATCGCACACATCACTAAGTGCAATGAAATCACCATAAGAGCTCATACGGTCGGCTCCACGTGCTCTTGCATAAGCACAAGCCAACGGAGAGAGTTCAACTTTTAAGTCATCAACAAAATAAACCTTTTTAAGTATGTCATTAAGAGGCAATCCCACTGCTGCACCTGCAGGCGAAACGTGTTTAAAAGAGGCTGCTGCAGGTAGTCCTGTCGCTTCTTTTAGCTCCTTAACCAACTGCCAACTGTTCAATGCATCCAATAGATTTATATAACCAGGACGTCCATTTAATACATTTATAGGCAACTCTCCTTCTTGCATATAAATGCGAGAAGGCTTTTGATTTGGATTACATCCATACTTTAAAGCTAATTCTTTCATTGTTCATTTATTTTGAATAATTATATTTTTATATTCTCGTTATTTTTTATTTCCTCAATCCTTGTTTTGCAAGTACACCAAATTAAGCTTTTTGCAGTAAAATAATTGTATTGGTTATATTGTGCTATTAAGTATTTTTCAATACCTTTGCATGTAGAATTTTCAGCGATTAACCCTATTGTTTCAATAAAACAGAGCAATACAAATACAGGCATTTAATATCGATATTATTTACATAACGCAATGAAACATGATTTATCTATACTCAGGAAGGTAATTGAAAAGAGTTTAGGAAAAACGATTTCTGCCACAACAGACATGGAAAAGGTTGTTCTTTCATTCTCAAAACACCAAATAACACTCAGTGGTAAGATCCTAAAGCAATTATGGCAGCACATTAAAGGTACCGAGAAGTTATCAGAAGATACACTCAACAAGCTTGCACTTCTTGCAGGTTTCCAAAACTGGAACGATTTCCAAAAGGCCTTACATGGTGAAACCGATGCTGAAATTAACTACGAAGATCACATTGAACACCACACTCCTCCGTCGAAAGACTAATTCTTTTGTTTCGTGCAACCACCTTTTTATCTTTTAGAAGAATGATTGTTGCATTTCGATAAAAATATTATCCAACCTCCACTCAATTGCTATTACCTCTGCCAACATACATATCTGTATACAATATAAGTAAATGCAAGAGAGTTTTTACAAAGATTATAGGAAACAAAAATGCAGCACTCATCTGAATGCTGCATTTTTATTTTACTCTCCAATTAGAGTTCTTCTTTCTTTAATACGTGCCTTCTTACCTGTTAGTTTACGTAGGTAGTACAATTTAGCACGACGAACTTTACCACGTTTGTTCACTTCAATGCTTTCGATGTTTGGTGATTCTAATGGGAAGATACGCTCTACACCAATAGTTCCAGACATCTTACGAACTGTGAAACGTTTTTTGTCACCGTGTCCGCAGATTTTAATAACAACACCACGATAACGTTGGATACGTTCTTTTGTACCCTCGACGATTTTGTAAGCGACAGTAACTGTATCACCCGCTCTAAACTCAGGAGCTTGAATGCCACTTGCAAATGCTTCCTCAGCAATTTTAATTAAATCCATATTTGTTTGTTAATTAAATTTGTTTGTCGTTCCAATGTAACATAACGAGCAACACTTCTTCTCGCCAGCGATTACACCGAAAAGCGTTGCAAAGGTACAATTTAAATCCAAATACAGCAAAGATATCTATCTGTTTTTATGTTTCAAGCAGATTTTTAATTATATACAAAAGGTGAAACGAGAGCATTTTATGACTTTCACATCACACTTTTAACGATTTAAATTTAACCTTTATTTAGAATAAAAGCTACATCATTTATTTTCTATTCTAAGTTGAAATTCTTTCAAAAACCATCTTTTTAGAAGCCTATTTGAATATAATTTTAAACAACTCTACCCCACTTTCATCTCAAAAGAATTGCTTTTACTTTCCCAAAGAGATTTATCCTTTAGTTTTTCATCTTACAGAATAGACTAAAAGCTGTGATATTACAGTGCAAACGCAATGTTTTCGTGATATAAAGACAGTGCTTTTACATTTTATTTTCTATGATTTTTCCACCTAAAAGCTACGACTTAACACACCTTTTACTATCTAATTCTCATAAAATGAACATTATTTTATCTATATACCTCATAATGATTTAAAACAAGGAGAGAAATATTAAGGAGAGAGCATCAAGGCTAAAACAATCCATTCTTATCAACATCAAATTAAATTATATTAACTTCAATTCTCTCATTTGGTGTTAATTCTTCCTTAGCAGGCATCCTATTTGTAAACAATTCGCATTTCTTTTATTTCAATTAGGATTAGCATTAAAGTGTAGCAAATAAACTATCGAGATACAAATTCTTGAGAATAAAAAAAGGAAAGATGCAAATCATCTTTCCTTTCGTTATAAATTGAGTCGGGATTACTGGACTCGAACCAGCGACCTCGCGCCCCCCAGACGTGTGCGCTACCAACTGCGCTAAATCCCGAGCAATTGTTTTGCAAAGTTATACAAATTGTTTTAATCACCCAAATATATAACTCTGTTTTTAATGAAAAAGTTAATTCATAAAGTTTTATCATCTCTCTTGCATTATATTAATGTATAATTTGTACCTTTGTGTAAGTCTAAAGGCATTCAAAGCCCAATAAATAGCAACAGACATATACCCAAATGAGCAACATACAACAGCACATCAAACAACACGATGCTACATACAACATATCAATACAGCCGCCCACAAGTTTAAGTGGAAATGTAGAAATACCCACATCGAAGAGCATTGCCAACAGAAGTATTGTGATAGATGCCCTCTCGAACAACACTTCTACCTTCCAAGGAGCTGCCAATTGCGACGACGTTGCGGTGATGTTGAATGGTATAAAAGGGGAAACCTGCGAATTAGACATTATGGCTTCGGGTACTGCAATGCGCTTTTTAACGGCTTATTGGAGTATTCAACCCAACTCTACCCACATCTTAACGGGTACTGAACGAATGAAACAACGCCCCATAAAAGTACTTGTTGACTCACTTCGAACGCTTGGTGCCGATATAGAATACATGGAAAAAGAGGGTTATCCGCCACTCAAAATAAATGGAAAGTCACTCGAAGGAGGAATGATTACAATGCCTGCCGATGTCAGTTCGCAATATGTTTCGGCACTATTGATGATTGCTCCGCTCTTTACAAAGGGTTTAACACTAACATTAAAAGGCACAATTGCATCTCGATCATATATTGATTTAACAATAGACATCATGACAAAATATGGTGCGAAGGTGCATTGGACCGATGTTGATACGATTAAAGTGGAACCAAAGAGATATGAAGCCACTCAAAGAATGATTGAAAACGATTGGACATCGGCTTCGTATTGGTATCTACATCTTGCCCTTTCTGATTGCCAAGAAGCTCAAATCACAATGCAAGGTCTTAGCGAATCATCGAAACAAGGTGACTCTGTGGTGCGTTATCTCTTCTCTTTGCTGGGCATAAAGACTGCCTTTATAAAAGAAACCACAAACAATAACACAACAAAGATGGTACTTTCAAAAGACAAGATGAAGGTTTCGATGTTGCACTACGACTTTATCAATGCGCCAGACTTAGCTCAAACGATGGTTGTTGCATGTGTTGCGATGGGCATTTCCTTTCGTTTTACAGGCTTATCAACATTAAAAATAAAGGAAACAAACAGAATAGCAGCACTTCAATCGGAGCTTCTTAAACTGGGATTTGTGGTAAACAACGATAAAAGCGACGAACTTTCATGGAACGGAGAACGATGTGCTGTGACCTCAACTGATATTAATACGTTCGAAGATCACCGCATGGCACTCGCCTTTTCGGCTTTAACTTATTTGTTTCCCAATATCACTATCAACGCAGCCAATGTGGTTTCGAAGTCTTATCCGCACTTTTGGAGCGAATTAGAAGCATTGGGCTATCTGTTAAATATAAAATCATAATATGCTTATATTAATTTTATCTCTTGTTGTATTGGGCTGTTTTGCTGCCCTTTTAGGACTTATCTCTCATAAAAAAGCGGGCAAAGACGATGTTATTCTCGAAGGTTCTGGTTCGTGTTCGACATGCAATGGAGAAGACGAACACTGCATTCACGACTGCATATTGGAGGCAGCTGTGAAGGAAGTGGAATACTTTGACGATGAAGAACTAGACGCTTTTATTAGCAGAGAAAGCGATAGTTACACTGAAAAAGAAATTGAACAGTTTCGTGAAATACTTTATACTATGAATCAAAAGGAGGTTGCCGACTGGAATAGAAGCTTGACTATACGGGGCATTAATATTCCTAATGATTTGAAAGACGAAATGATAATGATGATAGAAAACAACTAAATGGATATTTTAAACTATTCTTTCTTTCAACATGCACTCATCGGAAGCTTGCTCGCAAGTATCCTTTGTGGAATTATTGGTACCTATATTGTAACCCGAAGACTGGTTTTTATAAGTGGAGGAATTACGCATGCATCTTTCGGGGGCATTGGTATTGGGGTGTTCTTGGGCATCAATCCCATTCTATCTGCAATGGTATTCTCTATCATGAGTGCTTGTGGCGTGCAATGGTTGTCTACTAAAGGAAACATAAGAGAAGACTCTGCAATTGCTATGTTTTGGACTCTTGGAATGAGCATCGGTATTATTTGCAGTTTCTTAACGCCTGGTTTTATGCCCGATTTGCCTTCGTTCTTATTCGGAAGTATCCTTACTATTGGTATTCCCGACCTTATTTTGCTTGGCTCTTTATGCTTTATCACCACCATTTTGTTTGTGTTTTTCTATCAAACAATCATCTGTGTAGCTTTCGATCCCATTTTTGCTAAGTCGCAACGATTGCCTGTTCAAACAATTGAATACATTCTTATGATTCTCATTGCCATGGCTATTGTTTCTACATTGCGCATGGTTGGAATTGTATTGGCAATGAGCTTGCTCACCATTCCACAAATGACTGCGAACTTATTTACCTACAATTTCAAGCGAATGATTTATTTAAGTATTGCATTTGGCTGGTTAGATTGCTTACTAGGTCTTAGCATTAGCTATTGGTTTAACGTGCCTTCAGGTGCTTCTATCATCTTTATTAGTATTGTGATATATGCTTTAAGCAAAGCATTCAAAACCATTCTGCAACGTACTCACTAATATTAAACAGCGCATTGAACGACGTGAAACAATTGAAAGCCATATCAGTTCCATTGATAATGTTGATAGTTCTACTAACAACAATGGCTTGTTCATCGCATAAAAACACTGCTAGTAGCCGATGGTGGCAAGGTTTTAACACCCGATATAATGTTTATTATAATGGTAAACTGGCATATATAGATGGTGCTTTGGAGAAAGAAAAGTCGAATAAGGATAACTTTACAGAGCTTATTCCACTCTATACAGTTGCCAATAAACAATCGAAAAGTCTCGGAAGTGGTAGTTTTGATCGAGCAATAGAAAAGTCTAAGAAGGCAATTAAGTTGCATAGCATCAATAAAAGACCAGAATGGACGAAACAAAGACGCAAAACCGAGAAAGATGTAGAATGGCTTAGTCGCAAAGAATATAACCCATTCATTTGGAAAGTATGGTTACTTATGGGACGTTCTCAATTCCATAAGGGCGAATTTGATGAGGCATCGGCAACCTTTTCGTATATGAGTAGACTATATAAGACGCAACCTGCCATCTACGGAAGGGCTCGTGCGTGGCTCGCGAAATGCTATATTGAACAAGGATGGCTATACGATGCAGAAGATGTTATCCGCAATATGCAACGTGACTCCATTCATTGGAGAGCGCAAAAGGAATGGAACTACACTTTAGCAGATTACTATATCCATACAAAAGACTATCAAAAGGCGGTGGTTTATCTTCGCAAAGTGATTCAACAAGAGATGAGAAAAAAGCAGAAAGCACGTGAATGGTTTCTCATGGGACAGCTTCAAGAACTATTAGGGAATAACAATGAGGCTTATAAAGCATATCAACACGTTGTTCGTTTGAATCCTCCTTATGAAACAGAGTTCAATGCTCGCATCGCAATGACAGAGGTATTGGCTGATCAACAATCAGCTAAAATGGCTGGAAAGCTAAGAAGAATGGCTCTTTCTGATAAGAATAAGGATTATAAAGACCGCATTTATTACGCATTAGGAAATATCTATCTACTTCAAAAAGACTCATTAAAAGCTATCGGTTCGTATGAAAAAGGACGAAAAGAGAGCACCCGTAATGGTGTTGAAAAAGGCGTATTACTACTTAAACTCGGTGATATCTACTGGAATAAGGAGCTATACGACAAAGCAAAGACATGCTATGGAGAGGCTATTGGCTTGATAGATAAGGAGCGAGAGGACTATTCTGAGCTATCGAAAAAGTCGACAATATTGGATAAATTGGTTCCTTTTACCAACGAAATTGCCCTTCAAGACTCGCTACAAGCATTGGCTTTAATGCCTGAAAGTGATCGTAATGCTGCCATTGATCGTGTTATTACGGCTCGAAAGAAGAAGGAAAAGGAAGAAAGAAGCAAGGAACAAGAAGACAATGCACGCAACATTCAAAGAGAAAATGGGGGCTTTGACGTAGACGATGGACGTGATATCATTAGCAATAACAATGCTAATGACTCTAAACAATGGTATTTCTACAACCAACAAGTGGTGAATCAGGGTAAAGCTGCATTCGAAAAGCTTTGGGGAAGACGTGAGAATACCGACAACTGGCAACGAAGTAACAAAACTGTTGTGGGCACAAACACCAACAAACAGAATGCAGTTGGCCAAGAAAACAACGACACTACAGACGTTATTGATATGGACTCGCCTACTGATTCGGTTCCTAATATGAGCGATTCGAGCGACCCTCACAAGCGAAGTTACTATCTTGCGCAAATTCCTTTCACGCCAGAACAACTCAAAGAAAGCAACGATAAGCTAAGCAACGCATTGTATCAGTCGGCTGTTATCTTTAAAGATGAATTGGATAACCTACGTTTAAGCGAACGCAACTTTATGCGTTTAGAGAACCAATTCCCCGGAAATAGCCACGAGGCAGAGGCGTATTATCATTTATACCTATTGTATTCACGAAACAAAAATACGGCTAAAGCCAACCATTATCTTGCTCTTCTGAAGGATAAATATCCTAAAAACGAGCTAACAAGCATCTTAACCGACCCCTATTTCGTGCAAGATGCGCAAAATGGAAAACACTTTGAAGACTCATTATATGCCGAGACATACGAGGCTTTCAAAGCTAACGACATCTATAAGGTTAGAAACAATCTTGCAATATCAAGCAAACGTTTCCCTAAAGGTGCCAATAGAGATAAGTTTTTGTTTATCGGTGCGCTCGGAAAGTTAAACAATGGAGAGCCTAAAGAGTGCTTAGAAGACTTGGAAAACATTGTTACCAACTTCCCAAATAGTAAACTCAACCACCTTGCAGGCAATATTATTAATGGTGTAAAAGCAGGTAGAAAGCTTCAAGGAGGTAAGTTCGATATGTCTAAAATGTGGAGTCAAAGAAGCGAAGTGTTGAACAACACCGACTCAACCACAGTGCAATCGTTTACCAACGACACCAACATTCCATTCATGGTATTGATGGTTTACAACCCAGACTCTATCGATAAGAACAAGCTTTTATATACTATTGCGAAATACAACTTCACGGGTTTCCCTGTAAGAAGTTTCGACATCGACACCCAAAGCTCACCTAATGGCGAGGAAATGCAGATTGGAGGCTTCAACAACTTCGACGAAGCGTTGCTCTATGCCCGTAAAATTAGACAACAAAGGGATATCATTCGTTTGCTCAGTAAGGCGCACATATATGTCATCAGCAATAAAAATGCAGAACTACTCCATAGCGGTTTGGGTTATGAAGCATACGAAAAGTTCTATAATAAGCACTTCTCTACTGCAAAACTACCACCAATTACGTTACTCAACGAGCCAAGTTCTATCACAATCGCCAAGGAATTAGACAATAACAAAACCGAAGAAGCACCCAAAGAAAGCGTTGATAATGGCGCAACTGTCATTCCTTTAGAACCCGAACTGGTTGCTCCTAAGACCGAAACAATTATTCCTTTGGAAGAAATAAAAGAGCAAACGCCTCTGCAAGGCAATCAACAAGGCTCTACAACTGTGATTATTGAAGACGAAAAGCCTCAACCAAAGGCATCGACAAGCAATGACACGAAGAAAGAAACAAAGGCTACTCCTGCCCCAACAACAAAGGGGAAACAGCATCAAAATACTGCAACTAAGCAGCCAACCGCAACAAAACCAACTACAAAGGCACCCCAACAGCAACCTAAAAAGTTGCCTGCAAAAGAGGAAACCACCACTACTCGCACTGGAATTTACTTTGGGGATGGTTTTGGCGAGCCTGCTTCTAAAACTCCAACTCAAAACAAACAGGAGAAGAAAGACTCGCAAAAGAAAGACGAAAAGAAAACAAAACGTTTTGATTTAGAAGATGATTATTATGAACTTGAAGGTTTTTAAGCTATGAATAATGGACTACTTTTATGGATTGATGATGAGATTGAGCTTTTAAAAGCGCATGTCTTATTCTTAAAACAAAAAGGATATGAGGTGATAACTGTTAGCAATGGCTTCGATGGAATTGAGCAATGCAAACAACATTCCTTTGACCTTATCTTGTTAGATGAGATGATGCCTGGTATAACTGGATTGGAAACGCTTCAGCAAATAAAAGAGATTACCCCTTCAACACCTGTTGTTATGCTCACAAAGAGCGAAGAAGAAGATATCATGAACCAAGCAATTGGCTCTAAAATTGCCGATTATCTCATCAAACCTGTTCATCCAAACCAAATTATTCTATCGTTAAAAAAGAACATACATCGCAAAGAAATTGAGACAGAAGTAACGCAAATGAATTATCAGCAGAGCTTTCTCGACATCTCAACTCAAATCAGTAACTGTTCAAACTATAACGATTGGATCGATGTTTACAAGCGTTTGGTACGCTGGGAGCTTGATTTAAGCAACACAAACAGCGCAATGAGCGAGATGCTAAGCATGCAAAAAGAAGAGGCTAACAACGGATTCACTAAGTATGTAAAGGCAAATTATATTGGTTGGGTGAACGGAAAGGATTCAAATAAGCCTTTGATGAGCCCTGAAATATTCAAAACTAAGCTCTTTCCTCTTATTGATAAAGGAGACAAAGTCTTCCTACTTATATTAGACAACCTGCGTTTTGACCAGTGGAAGGCACTCTATAACGATATTGCTTTGCTATATGATATCGACGAAGATCTTTACATGAGCATTCTACCCACAGCCACTCAATATGCCCGAAACGCTATTTTTAGCGGATTAATGCCTATGAACATTGCCAAAATGTTCCCGCATTTATGGGTAGAAGAAGATGAAGACGAGGGCAAGAACCAACACGAAGAGGAGCTGATTGCAACACAAATTGAACGTTATAGAAGGCATGATACTTTCTCATACTTTAAGGCTAACGACTCAATGGTGTTGGAAAAGTATCTCGAAAACATTCGTTCTCTTGAAAAAAATAATTTTAATGTATTGGTAATTAACTTCATTGATATCCTCTCGCATGCAAGAACAGAATCGAAGATGGTGCGTGAATTGGCATCAGATGAGCAAGCTTATCGAAGCTTAACCTTAAGTTGGTTCAAGCATTCTGCAGTGAGTGAGCTACTAAAACAATTGGCAGAAAAAGACTATAAGATTATTATCACAACCGACCATGGTAGTATTCGTGCCAATAAACCTATCAAAATCATCGGTAAAAAGAATATCAATAGCAACTTACGATATAAATTTGGCAATACACTTGCCTATAATCAGAAAGAAGTTTTTTGCATAAAAGATCCACAAAAGGCACTTCTTCCATCACCAAACATCAGTACTGAATATGTATTTGCAACGGGAGATGGTTTCTTTGCCTATCCAAACAACTTCAATCACTATGTGTCTTATTATAAAAACACATTCCAACATGGTGGCATCAGCATGGAGGAAATGTTGATTCCGCTCATCACTTTAACTCCAAAGAATAAATAACCATTACACAACAACAATAAAAATGAAAATAAAAATCAATAGTATCGCAGACATTAAAACTGCTGCACAAGAATTTATTAACAACATAAATGGTAGCACTGTTTTTGCTTTTTATGGCTCAATGGGTGCAGGAAAAACCACATTTATTAAGGCTGTATGTGAGTGTTTAGGCGTAGATGACGTCATTACCTCGCCTACTTTCGCCATTGTTAACGAATATCATGCCGACAACGAGACGAAGGTGATATACCACTTCGATTTCTATCGCATTAAAAAGTTAGAGGAAGTGTACGACATGGGCTATGAAGATTATTTCTATAGCAATTCGCTTTGCTTTATTGAATGGCCCGAATTGATTGAAGAATTGTTGCCTGCTAACGCTAAAAAGGTTACTATCACCACCTTAGAAGACGGCACAAGAGAAATTGAAATGTAATTTTTCACCTTATTATATATAAGGGTTTAATAATAAAAGAATGAGCCTTTGATTTTCAAAGACTCATTCTTTTGTTTTTATAGCTATCGCAATAGTCTGTCGAAAGCAGTCTACCAACCACCTTAGCGAGGGCATTTTGAAATGCGAATAGGCAAGTCGAGCACTTTATCGGGTGCGATACTACGAGTGTTTGTCGTTTTCTTTGGACCTGGAATAAGTGGACTATAATAGAGCACTTGGCGCATTCTATATTGCTGATTGGGTGTAAATGCGTAAGAATAGCAATAAGCATAATCCATAATATTGGTGGCTTCATAAACCTTTCCTGAACAATCTGTACGTTGAAAAATCTCATGTACATTCTCATATGTCAAATGTTTTGACAATTCCTGTAAATCTCTTTCATATTGCTTTTTATTATACGAAGGGGTGTCTTGGCAATAATCGCTATCAAAACATTGATCTACTACTCCATTCTTGCTATCTTCTGCAAACACATGAAACAAGCCTAAGTAGTGTCCAAGTTCGTGTGCAAGGGTCACAACAACATCTTCTTCCTTATAACCTCTAAAGGTTTTCTCTTTCAAACCTGAACTGTAACGAGCCGAAAGCGTATTGATATACTTTGCATTGATTGATACCGACAAGGGGAAAGCGATGTTTTTCTTTGTCATCTTTCCACTGGCAACTTGCTCAAGTCCTTGTAATGTGGCGTTTTCTTTGGTTTTATAAGGCATGTGACTAATACCTAACACCTCGGCCTCGTTATCATCATCATCGAAAAGATACACGAAAACATTGATATATTTATTTGGATCCCAAAGGTATTTGGTGTATTTATTGCTGTTGTTGGTCATGAAATCTTCGCAGTTAATGGGGTATTTCTCGTCCCATTTATCATACACCACGCCTTGTGTTGTCATCTTCTTGCCCTCCTCATCTTCTGTTGCAGTAACAAACTTTACACGAATATTGACACTGGGTCCATAAATTCCACCTGCATAAAGTTCATTTACATAAAAAAGAAGTCGGCGCAAATCGACGTCGTTTGGAATGTATTCTTGCTTTGTTGTGCTGTTCGAAAGCACATGAAACACCACAGGCAACTCGTATAATGTGTTGTCGTTGATTTCTTTTGGAGCTTCTTTTTCTTCCTTTTTCAGTGTTTTACCATTATCAAAAGGCTCTTTATCACAAGCCATAAGCGCAACAATGGCAAACAAACAGCAGAGTATTTTTGTTATCGTTATATTCTTATTCATAAACATAATGCTAACTTTTTCTTTTTACCTGATATCTTTCAAGAGCAACAAAAATACGCTTTATTTTTTATCTTCAAGAATATTTACTCTGAATTTATTGCTTTTGTTAGAATATTCTCCCCTCTTCTCTTTTCAATAGCATTGAATTTTGTACTCAATAGCATTACTTTTTGATAGAAATAGCATTGAATTTATCACGCAAGTTCTATCCTTTTAATATAAAAATAGGCGATAGCTCGCAATGAGTTATCGCCTATTGAATATTAAATCGAAATAAATTATCTTATTAGTCGATTTGAGCTAGCTTGAAATCAGAACCAAGAACGTTCTTAACTTTGTGCTCATAAAGCTCTGTCATCAAGTCACGTGCAGGTCCACAATACTTACGTGGGTCGAATTCTCCTGGTTTTTCAGCAAATACTTTACGTACAGCAGCAGTGAAAGCAAGACGAGAGTCAGAGTCGATGTTAATCTTACATACTGCACTCTTAGCTGCTTTACGAAGTTGTTCTTCAGGAATACCAACTGCATCAGGTAACTTACCGCCGTTCTCATTGATAATTTTTACATACTCTTGAGGTACAGATGAAGAACCATGTAGTACGATTGGGAATCCTGGAAGTTTCTCCATAATAGCATCAAGGATATCGAATGCCAATGGTGGTGGAACCAAAAGACCAGTCTTTGGATCACGAGTACATTGCTCTGGAGTGAACTTATAAGCACCATGTGATGTACCAATAGAGATCGCAAGTGAATCAACTCCTGTCTTAGTAACGAAGTCTATTACTTCTTCAGGGTGTGTATAGTGTGACTCTGCTGCAACAACATCATCCTCAACACCAGCTAATACGCCTAATTCACCTTCAACAGTTACATCAAATTGGTGTGCATATTCTACAACTTTCTTTGTTAATGCAACGTTTTCATCGTAAGGTAAGTGTGAACCATCGATCATTACAGATGAGAAACCATAATCAATACAGCTCTTACATGTTTCAAATGTATCTCCATGATCTAAGTGGAGAGCAATCTCTGGATGTTTGTTTCCAAGTTCTTTTGCATATTCAACAGCTCCTTGAGCCATGTAACGAAGAAGTGTTTCGTTAGCATAAGCACGAGCACCTTTTGACACTTGTAGGATAACAGGTGACTTTAAATCAGATGTTGCCTTAATAATTGCTTGCAACTGTTCCATGTTATTGAAGTTGAAAGCAGGAATAGCGTAACCGCCATTGATAGCTCTTTTAAACATCTCACGAGTGTTTACAAGACCTAAAGATTTGTAATCTACCATATTCTTAATTATTTTTAATGAATAGTTTATATTTATCTTAGTGTTGCAAAGTTAACATTTTAATTCTTTCCTAACAAAGAATAATATTGTTTTTTATATATTTCTTTTCATAAAAAAAGCCCTTTTGCGTTTTATTTTACACAAGATAACTCTGTTTTAGTATTTATTCAAGCTCTTATTTTTTATTAAGAAAAAATGAATAACATGCCACTATGCAAAACCCAATCAATGGTAGTATAAAAGGAATGGTATGATTTGTATGATCTGCAAGATAACCCATGAGCAAAAAACCGCATCCTCCTATTGGTGTCATCATTAACAACGACGACGCTCTTTTGGTTAAACCACCTAAGTTTTGCAATGCAAGAGAGAAGATAGTGGGGAACATTATTGCCTCAAAAAGATATATTCCAAGCAATGCAACCATTGATGTTATATTTTGATTAAGCAGAACAACCAAACAACAAATAGCAGATCCAACTCCACAAAGAGCCAAAACACGCTTGGGATATATGCGTTTCATAATGTAACTACCCAAGAAACGACCCACCATAAAAAAGCCTAAAGCAAGCGTTAGCAACAATGAAGCTGTGCTATCGCTCATCCAGTTCATTCCTGTTACAAAGTTAATAAAATAACTATTGATTGAGATTTCGGCTATTTCGTAAGCTAACAAAGCTGTTAAACCAAAGGTAAACGACTTGAATTTAAAGAGTTGAGTTAGTGATTTACCCAAACTTTCGTTATGTAGATTATCATTATGAGGTATTTCGGGAAGCTCAACACGAGAGAATAAGAATGCAATTAAAAGCACAATTATGCCTAAAATGACATAAGGAACAAACACATCGCCGACTCTCGATACTACTTCTGCATGTGAAAAGCTTGTTTCTCGAAAGAAGAAAAGTCCCACGATTGATGTTGCAAACAAGCTGCCTAAGCCATTAAACGATTGAGATAGATTCAATCTACTTGTGGCTGTTTGAGGCGAACCCAATTCGGTTACATATGGATTGGCTGCTGTTTCGAGGAAAGTTAAGCCACAACCTATAATGAAAAGAGCAAGAAGAAAAACATTAAAGCCACCTACATACACTCCAGGAATAAAGGTAAATGCCCCAATGGCAAAGAGAATGAGCCCTAGAACTACACCCTTTCGATATCCAAATCTACTAATAAACAATCCCGAAGGAATTGCCATGAGGAAATATCCCAAATAAGTTGTAACCTGAATTAATGCCGATTGGGTGATAGTGATGCCTAATTCGTTCTGCAAATGCTTGTTTAATACATCTAATATGGCACGTGCAAAGCCCCATAAAAAGAACAAAACTGTAATCATTACGAATGGTATGACATACTTTTGTTCGGTGAGTTTGTATTGTTTTTTATCACTAGTCGTATTCATTAATATATAGCTTCGTTGTTCTTTTCATTGCGATTATTTTGCCACCATTCTCTTTTTGAAAACAAAAAAAACAATACATAAATAATCGTTTGTATTCATTCTCCTTGTTTCTCTTTAGTCAACAGAATGTAAAATTGCGTTGCAAAGATACATTTTATAGATAAAACAATACGAAATGAATACAAATAACATTATTCTTTTACATCATTACTCCCTTAAATCTCTCGTTTTCCATTTTTTATTACCATCAAACTTGATTCAAAACAAAGAAAAGAACTACATCAAAAGAATTAACCTTACTATTTTGAAGTTCATGAAAAATAAGTTGTACACAAAACTTTTTAATTGTAACTTTGCACATGATAGGTATCAAAGACCTATCGAATAAGAATAAATAACACAAAAGATAACATTAAATAAAAGGGTAACACCTTTATAATTATGGCACGACAATTCTTTATTATCTTTGGTTGCTTAGCCATAGGCGAGTTTATTGTTTGGCTAACGGGCATCAAACTGCCTTCGAGTATCATTGGAATGCTTGCGCTAACAGCCCTCTTAAAGTTCAATATCGTAGAACTTTCG
This sequence comes from Prevotella sp. oral taxon 299 str. F0039, assembly GCF_000163055.2. Taxonomy (GTDB): domain Bacteria; phylum Bacteroidota; class Bacteroidia; order Bacteroidales; family Bacteroidaceae; genus Prevotella. The sequence continues at coordinate 1,601,639 of NC_022111.1, read as the reverse complement.
TGGGTTCAAAAACTATCAGAATTTTTGATATCTAACCTTGGTTTCTTCTTTGTTCCACCAGGAGTAGCTATCATGTTGTATTTAGATTTAATTCAAAAAGAATTTATTCCAATTATCATGGCAACGGTTATCAGTACCATTAGTGTACTTATTGCCACCGGACAAGCCCATCAATTGGTGATAAAAATAGAAAGAATAATTATTAAAAATAAAATTCTTCAGACTAGAAAACAAAGAAGAAGCAAAAAAGAAGAATAGTTATGGCAAGTTTCTTTTCTAACCAATATATTATATTAGCACTCACCTTTGGTGCGTTTTTTTGCGCTCGTCGTTTACAACAACGCACTGGCTGGATTTTACTTAATCCTATTTTCGTTGCCATTGTTGTAATTATTTGCTATTTAAAGATAACCAAAGTTCCTTTTTCTGTATATCGAGAGAATGCCCAACTCATTGAGTTTTGGCTCAAACCTGCCGTTGTTGCTCTTGGGGTTCCTTTGTATATGCAATTTAAAGCCATACAACGTTTGTGGTTTCCACTTATGGTAGCCCAGTTTATTGGCACCTGTGTGGGAGTGGTTAGTGCTGTTCTTGTGGCGAAAATCTTTGGTGCATCAAAGCTTGTTGTTATCTCTATGGCAGCCAAATCGGTAACAACTCCTATCGCAATGGAGGTCACTACATCTATAGGAGGTATCCCTGCACTTACCGCTGCCGTTGTTGTTATCACTGGAATACTAGGTGCTATAATGGGATTTAAGACGCTTTACTATGGTCATGTCAATAGTCCTATCGCTCAAGGCTTATCAATGGGCTCGGCAACTCACGCTGTAGGAGCCTCAACTGCCATGATTCACAGTCCTAAATATGGTGCTTTTGCCAGCTTAGGAATCATTCTTAATGGTATTTTCACATCGTTATTAGCTCCCACCTTATTACGACTAATGGGTCTTTTATAATCCTTTGAAAATGAATTAGATAGCTTTTATATAACAAAAGCTATCATTTTACATCGTAATAACTATCCTTTTACACAGCAATAGCTATCCTTTTACGGGGAAAAAACTATCTTATTACAATCTAAAAGCATAACCATCAAAAAACAATGACTAATCAACCGCAACACCAATGGAGCAAATTTTATCTTAAAGATGTGACCTTTGCCAACTTAATGATGCGACGCATCTATAACGTTTTGATTGTGGCTAACCCCTATGATGCCTTTATGCTTGAAGATGATGGGCGCATTGAAGAGAAGATATACAATGAGTATATGGAGCTTGGAATGCGCTATCCGCCTACATTTACGCAGGTGAGTACTATAGAAGAGGCTGAAGATATATTGGAAAAAACCAATATAGACCTTGTTATTTGTATGCCTGGTAATGCCGACAACGATGCTTTCGACGTGGCAAGAGCCATTAAATGCAAGTTCACAACTATCCCATGTGTTGTGTTAACGCCCTTTTCTCACGGTATAACAAAGCGTATGCAGAACGAAGATTTAAGTATTTTCGATTATGTTTTCTGCTGGTTAGGCAACACAAACCTCATTCTTTCAATCATAAAACTGATTGAAGACAAGATGAATATCGAACAAGACATTGCAGAAGCAGGTGTTCAAATGATTCTACTTGTCGAAGACTCTATTCGCTTCTACTCGTCTATTCTCCCCCATTTATATAGTTTCATTCTAGCACAAAGTAAGCGTTTATCTACCGAAGCGTTAAATCGTCATGCTGCAATTCTACGCCAGCGTGGTCGCCCAAAAGTGGTTTTGGCTCGTACTTATGAAGAGGCAATTGCTTTATACAATAAATATCGTGATAATACTCTTGGTGTTATTAGCGATGCACGCTTTCCTTTTAAGGGCGAAAAAGACCCAGAAGCAGGCTTAAAGCTGTTAACTGAGATTAGGAAATACGACGAATATATACCGCTTATCATGCAAAGTGCAGAGTCGGAGAATAGAGAAAAGGCAGAGAAAGCTGGATTCCGATTCGTAGATAAGAACTCTAAAAAGATGAGTTTAGACCTCCGTCACCTCATGGAAGAGCACATGGGATTTGGCGATTTCATCTTTCGTGACCCAAAAACACGAAAGGAAATTATGCGAATTGGTACGCTAAAGGAACTTCAAGATAATATCTTCACCATTCCAAACGACTCTATGCACTACCATATATCACGCAATCACATGAGTCGTTGGCTATGTGCTAGAGCCATATTTCCTGTATCTGCATTCTTAAAAGACATCACTTGGCATAAATTACAAGATGTTGATACGCACCGACAGATTATCTTTGACGCCATAGTTCAATATCGCCACATGAAGAATATCGGTGTTGTGGCTGTCTTCGACCGCTATAAATTCGACCAATATGCACACTTTGCACGCATTGGAGAGGGTTCTTTGGGCGGAAAAGGCAGAGGTCTTGCATTCTTAGACAATATCATTAAAACCAATACTGAGTTCGAACAATGGCAAGGAGTGAGTGTACAAATACCCAAAACGCTGGTACTTTGTACTGATATCTTCGACCAATTTATGGAGAAGAACAATCTTTACCACATTGCATTAAGCAATATTTCGGACGAAGAGATATTGAATCACTTCTTAAAAGCGGAGCTTCCACAACAGTTAAGAGAAGACTTTATCACTTTCTTTAAAGCCACTAACACCCCAATAGCCATTCGTTCGTCATCGCTTTTGGAAGATGCTCACTACCAACCATTCGCTGGTATATACTCAACTTACATGATTCCGCATCTCAACAATCAAGAGTTGATGCTCAATATGCTCGAATCTGCCATTAAAGGGGTGTATGCTTCGGTGTATTATAAGGACTCAAAGGCTTATATGACGGCTACAAGTAATGTGATAGACCAAGAGAAAATGGCTGTGATTCTGCAAGAAGTGGTGGGCAAAACCTACGACCACTACTTCTATCCAACCATTAGTGGGGTGTTAAGATCTATCAACTACTACCCCATTGGCAACGAAATGGCAGAAGAAGGCATTGCTTCTTTGGCATTAGGATTGGGTAAATACATTGTAGATGGAGGCTTAACGCTTCGTGTTTCGCCACATCATCCACACCAAGTGCTACAAACAAGTGAAACAGAAATAGCTCTTCGAGAAACGCAAACACGCTTTAATGCACTCGATCTTAATGATATTGATTTGTTATTTAAGGTAGACGATGGTTTTAATATCAAGAATTTGCGGGTGAAAGAGGCTGAAAACCATGGTTCTTTAACCTATATTTCATCTACATACGATGCCTACGACCAAATCATTCGTGAAGGTTTTTACCCACAAGGGCGTAAGATTATCTCTTTTACAGGCGTGCTTCAACAAGGCGTTTTCCCACTTCCTGAGTTGCTACAAATTGCTCAACGCTGTGGAGCAGATGCGATGAAACGACCCATTGAAATTGAGTTTGCCTGCAACATCAACGAAGATAGAACGGGAAGTTTATATCTATTGCAAATAAGACCCATTGTGGATAGCAAGCAAATGTTAAGCGAAGACGTAACAAAAATAGACGATTCGCAATGTGTTTTACGCTCACACAACTCGTTAGGACACGGCATTATCAATGATATCACAGATATTGTGTATGTTAAAACAGACGATTCTTTCACTGCCGCCAATAACTATTACGTTGCAAACGACATTGAACGATTGAACAAAAGCTTTGCAGATGAGAACAAAAACTATATTCTTATAGGACCAGGACGATGGGGTTCGAGCGATCATTGGTTGGGAATACCAGTTAAATGGCCTCATATTAGCGCAGCAAAGCTCATTATTGAGACCTCACTTACGAATTATCGCATCGAACCTAGTCAGGGAACGCACTTCTTTCAAAACCTAACTAGTTTTGGAGTAGGCTACTTTACGATTGATGAAAACAGCAAACAAGGATTCATTCAACAACAAATTCTCGACGAAATGCCTGCTGTTGAAGAGACTAAATATGTGCGACATGTACGTTTTCCACATCCTCTTAGAATAGTAATGGACGGAAAATGTCAGGAAGGTGCAGTGCTTTTTCCTTTAATCAGCTAAGTGCTAACACCCTAAACAAAAAGAAAGAACATGGCAATCAAATAACTTCTACGTTGCAAATTCTCAACAACAATATTATAATTTTATAACATTCTCTTATTAACTTCACCATAGTTAATAAGGGAATTTTGCATTTTATTGTGCAATAATTACCCTACATTCTGTAAATTTGCAATACGAAACCCTAAAGCTATACATCTATCCAATCATGATACGCATCATCTTCTTAACAGATTTCACAGAAACCTACTCGCATTCGTTGCTTTTAGGCGTACAAAAATATGCCAAAGAACAGTCTCAAGAATCGTGGGTTATATGCCGTATGCCCCCTTCTTATAAACAACAATATGGCATAGAAGGTGTAGTTCAATGGGCATTAAACTGGAAAGCCAATGCAATTATTGGTAGATTTGAGCAAAACGACAACATAGAACTACTTTTACAGCACGGAATAGCAGTAATTGCGCAAGATTTTAAGCAACGTTTCAATTCTATTCCCAATATAACTGGCGACTACATTGCTACTGGTGAGATGGCTGCACGTTTCTTTTTGCAACGTGGTTTCAAGCATTTTGCATTTCTTGGATATAGAAACATCGTATGGAGTGATGAACGTTTTTGGGGCTATAAACAAGAGATTATACAGCAAGGAATAAACAATAATATTTTTATATACGACAACCAAAAGCTTGATTCTTTTTGGTTTGACGATCTACCTAAACTCTCTTCTTGGATAAAAAACCTACCATCTCATACTGCTTTGTTTTGTTGTGATGACAATCAAGCTAACAATGCACTCGAAGTGTGTAGACTATCAGGTATAAAAGTGCCACAAGACATTGCCATATTAGGAGTTGATAATGATAAAATGATTGCCGACTTATCCGACCCAAAGCTATCAACTATTCGATTAGATATTGAAGATGGAGGTTATAAAACAGCTCAATTTATAGAAAAATCTATAACAAACAAAGAGCTAATTCGTAGTAATCACAATATTTACATTAAACCTGTATCAGTTATTAACAATGCTTCTTCAGACATATTTGCTACAAAAGACAAATATATCTTACAAGTATTAGATTTCATTAAATGCAACATCAACCATTCTATCAATGTTAAAGACATTCTTGCACAAGTGCCATTGTCTCGTCGTTTACTTGAGATACGTTTCAAAGAAGCCACAGGAACATCGGTATATCACTATATTATAGATTGTAGGATAGACTATTTTGCGTCTTTATTAGAAACAACTAACCTTCCAATCTGCGACATCATCATTCAACTTGGAATCAATAATTACGGAAGCTTTTCACAATTATTCAAAGCAAGAAAGGGCACAACTCCTCAATGTTATCGCAATAGAAACAAGTAGACACACGTTTTTAAAATCTTCTTATACCTCATATCTTATGAGGACCGCATCATTTATAGTAAATACCGCCAATATTGGCTATTGCGATGACGAAGATCATCATTAAAATTCCAGTGTTCATATCTACTGATGCAAGTTATTTTCCTTTTTCTATTTTCCCCTTTAGTCCGTTGATAATCCAGCCTTTCCCTTTTGTGCTGCTCTCTGTTTGAGATCCGCAAGGTGTTCGACAAGGTTTGGTAATGTCTGTTGAGCCGTCAGGAACAAATCTTTGTTAGCGTTTATTTCTTCTTTGGTCATATTCAGATTGTACAAAAGGTAATCAAATACAGCTCTAGCGAGCATACCATAGGGACTAATGACCGATTTGGGAAGAAAGGTTTGGGAAAGAATAAGGAGAGTGTTTGAAAAAACACTCCCTCTTATTATGTATTTATAGATGGACCCTTAAAAAATATATCCAATACCTAACATCAACCTAGAAAAATCTTTCTGAGTAATGTTATATTGAGCAGAAATATTTATATGGTTTATGATATTTACTCCTAATTGAGGAGCACATACAGCATGGCATTTTTTTCCATTATTAAACACACCGCGATCCATATTATCAATAGAGACTCCTGCACCTACACCTGCATAGAACTCTACCTTTGATGATGTCGGAAAGTTATAGTTAACAGATGGCAGAATAACTAATGATCTTCCATTGAAAGGAGAATTAGAATATTCGTTCATTACCACTGTATAGCTGTCATAACTTAATCTAAGTTTGGCACTCAATGGACTGTTAGTAAAATTATATATGCCATTAGCATAAAAGCCTATATGATTTTCTTTGTTACCGTTTTTTTTCAATCCAATCGGATAAGTAATACCAGCTTCTACCTGAACAGTCTTTTTTTGAGCAAATGCTAGACTAGAAATCGTAAGCAGTAAAAATGTTGCAAAAAGTTTTTTCATACTATATTATTTTTTAGAAATTCTCATACCACCCCAAGTTCCATTTATCTTTCCTGCCAGGATAACTTGACCAGCTTTCATTCGCTTAACAGGAAGATTTCTAACATTTGACATAAAGTTATAAAGTGCTTGAAATGAAAATGGATTACTTATCATTTTATTAGATAAATAGAATTTTACTTGAGAGTTAAATACTTTACGTACTTGATCTACATTATACTCGTTAATTTGCTTATCTAAAATGACAATATAAACTTTATCAGGAGTTAAGAACCGGACTGCTCTTGCATTAGGGTTAACATTCTTATTGACCATGTCATTTATTTTTTTTAATCCTTCTTTCAGTCCTTGTCCTCCGAATTTCATTATCTGCTGATCAGTTATTTCCATACCCCAAATATCAATACAAGGTACAGGCTTATCTAATCCAGGAATATCCAATGTAGAATATTCACTGACAACCGTTGGAGCCTTAGGGAAGTCTAATTTAGGTATTTTCAAATCTAATTCTAAGACAACTCCTCTATATGTAATGGACAGTTCTTCTGCGTTTGTTCCTTTCCAACCATTCAATTTTCTAAAAAAACCACCACGTTTTTTTCTAGAGGCTACAAAAGCTCCTACTTCGGAATAAACTCCGTAATCATAATCATATAAAGAGCCTTTTATTCGATATCCTTTCATGAAATCATGATGTTTAACGGAACGATCCCCAAAAACTCTTCCTAATATTTTTCCAACAAAAGTATGACTATCGCTAGTATAAGATGGGAAATTACTATAAGGAATATTCTCTATTGAAGTTCTTGTCATCGGGACAATAGTTCCGTTTTCCTTTAAAGTACTATAAGTGCTTTTTAATTTTACACCATTTGTAGGTTTCTCGTCAAATGTTCCATTTTCAAGTTTGCTTACAGCGTCATCTAATGCCTCTCTATTATTAATGCTTGTGGATAAAGTGCCGTAAGGAGTTATTTTATAGATAGAGTCTTTTACTTGTATTTCACCCCTAGAATTTAAGAGACGTGCAAAATTGAGATTAGGAACAAGATCTTCATAGTTAAATATATCATAGTATGTAAGGTGATTTTTCTTTATGTATTCCTGTTCTTCCTTTGTGAACTGGAGTAAGATAGGATCATTATCTAGCACCATATCCAGTAAAGAAACATAGTCTTTGGAAGGAGTACTTCTTGTAAGCTGTTTAGCATCTAAAATGGCATTCTTAAGACTTTCTTTATCGGAAGAATTAAACAACGCATCAAGATTTGTTTTTGAAGATTCTGACTTTTCTGTAGTTACTGATGGCGGTAAAACATCATCTGTTGAGCATGATGCAAATAATAGCAAAAGTGCTCCTCCTAAAAATAGTTTCGCTTTCATAAGATGATCATAGATTTTTATTATAAATTGATTTGTAAAGATAATTGTTTTATGTGAGACAAAGGTAAAAAAAAATAACTAATAAGAATGTATATATTGAGAATTATTTTATTTTTCCCTTTAGTCCATTGATAATCCAGCCAGTGCCTTTGCCACTTCGTGCAGCTCTTTCTCTTAGGTCTGCAAGGTGTTCGACAAGGTTTGGCAATGTCTGTTGAGCCGTCAAGAACAAAGCTTTGTTAGCGTTTATCTCTTCTTTGGTCATATTCAGATTGTACAGAAGATAATCAGATACAGTTCTATCAAGCATACCATAAGCACCTGCAATGTTGCCGACCTTTGCTTGCAGTTCTTTCTTTTCAAGCTGTGGGTCTTTGTTCTTCTGAATAAACTTTGGATAGAACGTATAACCAACGACTTTCTTTCCATTGCACCCCCTCGATGAAACTTCCTGCCTTTCCCACGTGAACGAATAAGGGCTGCTTTCGTCAAGTTCCTTTTGGGCTACTTCAAGAACAAATCTTTCTATATCAGCAACCGCCTTAAATTTCTTTTCAAGTGAGAACATTTTACGGAATTCCTCGATAGAGCATAACAAATTCATTATTTTTAGGTATTTTAAGACGATTCACAACATCGTACCTTTGCAAAAAACAAACCAAGAATAACTTTTTACAACAAACACAAATAATTATTATGCACTTAAAATCTACAAAATTTGCACTACTTTCTATTTGCATGCTTTTCATTAGTAATGCAATGAAAGCAAATGGCTATGTTACTTTCAACTTTAAAAAGAATCCTTGGAACTTTGTTAATGCAAAAAAAGGAGACAATCCAGACATTGGAAAGTTTGAAGATGGATTTAAGATTGAGGAGAAAGGTTTTACAATTGTAAACAAGAAACACAACGACACCAACTGGAACCGTATTGAAAATGGGCTCTTTGTTGTGTATCCCAAAAACGACATCATTATAACTGCCCCCGAAGGAACTGAGATTTATCGCATAAATATTGTCGTAAATAGTATTTGGAACTTTGATCTAAAAAATGATAAGTACCTCCTTCCTGATCCAGATGAAGAGATGGCAATGTCTGAAGAGACTTTTGGTTTCGACTATGTAGGTAAAGTTGCAACCTTTACGGGTAAAAATAAGAATACGATTATCGAAACTATTACGGTGAATTACACAGGTACTCCAACTTCAATAACCACAATAAACAATCCTATGATCTACCCCGTTGCAGTGTATGATCTTAGCGGAGTGAAAGTGGGCAACACCAATTCGCTTAGTAATCTGCCTAAAGGTGTGTATATTGTAAATGGCAAAAAGGTAATGAACTAAATATTCTTAACATATAGAAATTGAATAATCTATAATATAACAAGCCTTAATTAAAGTCTGCACAAACAGGGTAAAAAGAACAATACCTGTTTTGTGCAGACTTATCTTTTATTCCTTTTAACCTCTCATGATAAATAATAAAAAAAGACCCACATTGCAATTAATAAATTAGAAGACAATACTTGAGGAATAAAAACAATGCAATTGCGTTCTAAAAGCAATGTAAATACACAATAATAGGACTGCTTTTGCAAGCTAAAACGATTGCTTTTGTAGCACAATAAAAATGTATCTTTGAAGGAACTTATGGAGTTCAATAAAGAAAAAGCTTAACTGCTTGCCTTTTCTTTCACATGTTTTCGTAAACAACTTCTTTTGAATAATCTCTAAGAAAGCGCAAGAATGATTGGTTTATTAATAAAAAAAAGAGGCTCCGCTGAGCCTCTAGTCTCTTTTTTTTCTTGAGAAAATAGTCCTTTCACAAGGACTCTTAGTTTAAACAACATCTCGTTGTTATTCAAAACTTTATAAAAAACTAAACAAATTCACTTATCACTTAAACTAAAGAGACCCCTTTTCATGATTTAGAATAATATCAATATTGAACATGAATATCATACATCAATAATGGTTCTTATCTTATCACTTTTTCTTTTTCACTTCTCCATCTATCCAAAGCATTGATGGAGCTATGGTTCTTTCGGTTATATCTTTTGTAGAAAAGCCAACTTCAAGAGCTTGTCCCATATAATTTTCAAAATAATGAAGTTCTAACTTGTGGAAACCTACTGCCAAATTCGCTTTACCTTCGGCACGTCTCGCACTATGACCACCATCGTTATTTACGATTTCTACGCCGTCTATAAATAGTCTTGAGCCATCATCTGAATAAGTATAGAAACGATAAACCCCACTTTCTGGCACCTTTATATAAGCAGAATAGATATAGCCAAAATGGTCTTTTGAGCCATCTTCATTGATAGTAAAGTTAGGCATAACACCTTGTTGCTTTAACGTTGCTTTCAAAATATCAGCAGTTTGCCTCATATTTCCTTCGTAATAACGATAAGAAATACCATTTTGTTTAGGCTGAACAGAAAGAGCAGGCATAAGAGTTAATTGTTCTTCATCTTTTGAAGATAAACCAGATGGGTAATAGAAATAATCACTATTACCATCGTTGGTGGCTATCCATGTATCAAACTTAAACAAGTCTTCATACAACTCAATTATTCTTGCACCTGGTTTTAATGCTCCATAAGCATCGTAACCACTTACTCTACCATAGCCTAAGGCAATTTTACGCTCTAATCCTATAAGATCATTTTGATGATCGTGGCCTGCAAAAACACCTATAACATCTTTTTTATCTACCAAACTACCGAACATTCCACTATTGATACGTGCCGACCAAATGCCATCATCTTCATATTTACCTTGATAATCACCTCTTTCTAGGACATTGTGATATTCTACTAAAGGAATATGAAAAAACATTAGTGAAGGAAGAGGACGATTGTTGTTTTTCAAAGTGAAAGCCTCTGATGTGCGACGATACCATTCTATTTGATTGAAATGTATCCAATCATACTCTCCAAGATCCTTATCTGGCTGATAATCATTAGAATCTATACAATAAAGAACTGCTTTAGGTCTTGCATTTGCAGTATTACTAGCATATATAGGCAAAGCACAATTACCATTTCCACTTATATCTTCAGGAGAAGGGATACCAGAATAGAGTTTAGAAGTAAACAAAATATGATATATCTCATCTCTTGAGAAATGCTCTGCATCATGATTTCCCATTGTAACAACAAAAGGAATGTGAGCTGTTTCAAATATTTCGATGATTTGTTTCCAACCCTTTTCATATGGTTTCTCTGTGACAACGTCTCCTGTTAGTATTGCAATATCAGGTTTTTCTCGTTGTAATATTTTAAGCATTGTGTTGCGGGTTGAATCACACTTGGCAGATTGTGGGTCCCAATGCAAATCTGTAAACTGGGCAATTCGAAATCTATTATTGTGAAATGCAAAAGTTTTTTGAGCCCAACTGTTCATCACTTGAAGAACAAAAAAGACAAGTATAAGTAATGATTTATTGTTCATTGTCATTGTATGTCTATAGATTATAATGTTAATATTCTTTTTATTATTGCTTTTTTAGCTGTATTTTGTTTCAAACAATATTATGTTAAGGAAGACATGACGCACCTAATAAATTACTATTAGCTAGCGTTGAGAAACGAATGGTAGAGTCGTTCAATTCATTTGGATAAATAAAGCCCTCGTGAAGCGACTTTCTCATTGCTTCATAAAAGAATTCTGATGCTTGAGAAAGCCCTCCTCCAATAACAATTGCTTGCGGCGCATAGGTATAATACACCACTTGTAGAAGTTTTCCAAGATGATATCCAAATTCTTTCCATAATTGTTTGGCTGTTGCATCACTATTTATAGCGTCTTGAAAAAGTTGCTCTCCCGTAGTATTATGCTTTGAAAAGAAACCACTACTACAATAAGTTTCATAGCAATCATCAAGATATGGGAGGCAACCTATTTCACCTGCACCAGTTTTTAAACCTCTATATAATTCTCCATTTATGATGATTCCAGCACCAACTCCAGTTCCAAGAGTAATTCCTACCACATCTTTGAAGTCTTTTAAACAACCAAAACGCTGTTCGCCAAGAACAAAACAATTAACATCATTATCTACTTTTATTGGTAAATGATATAAATTTTCAAAGTAAGTACGAATGTGTACTTCTAACCATGAGGGTATATTTACGAGGTTATAGGCTATTCCTTTCTCTGTATCAACAATCGAAGGAATTCCAAATCCTATTGTTTGTACATTAGAATCGATAAGTTCATCAATCATTAGTCGGATTTGTTGAAGAACCTCTTGTTCAGTTCCCTGTGCGTTACAAGCTTCTTTTTTGATACTTACTATTTCATTATTACAGACCTTAGCCACTCTAATATTAGTTCCTCCAAGGTCTATTGAGATAGATGTTTGCATAATTTACGTTTAAATAGTTATAGTTCCTTTTCTTACCTCAAATTCTTTTTTATTGTTTCCCCATAATAATAAAAGTTTGAACGGCTCATTTGTAGTAATTGTTACTTTAGGTTTCACACTTTTATCATTACGTTTTTCAACTTTAATATCGATACTTCCATTTTCGCCAAAGGGATATTTTTTGATACCATAAGCATCTGTCAAGGTTACATCAAGAGTAACTTCATGCTGTTGAAGATTAGCTCTTATACCAAAAATATATTCTATTAAAACAGAAATAGGAGGTAAACCAGTCCAACCAACAAAATCTTTTCGAGCCATAAAGCCAGGCTTTGCGTCTTCAGGAGCATAGTATTCCCAAAAGGTTCCAGTATCTTTATACACCTTAAAGACGTTATTATAGTGGTTCATTGCAATATCAAAGGCTAGTTGTCGATATCCTTTTTGAGTTAAACCCGATATCAACATATAGTTAGTTCCAGGCCAAACACCTCCTAACCAGTATCTTCCATTCGCCTTATACTTTGGGTTTGATGCTGCAAGAGATGGTGTTCTATGAGGTCGATTGAAAGATGTTGTGTCATTTAAGTGAGCAACAAGCTGGTCAAGACGCTCTTTTGAGAGTACATCTGTATGCAAAGCCCAATAGGCATAGATTCCTTTTACATTGCTTAAGCTGTCGTCTGCATACTGATCGCATAGGAATTGCAAATCTTTGTTCCACATATTGCGTTCAATATAGGCAGAAAGTTGCTTTATATCGTCTTCGAATGTCTCTATTTCTTGCCATCTTTCGAGATAGAATCCCATCTTCAATAAGATGTTTGCCACCATTATCTGTTGTAAACAAGCATCTAACCACACCATATGTCCATTGCTATAAATGGTGTTATAGGGGTCTTTCACACGTGGCATGTTGTCCATTCCTGTTCCCCAACCACTGCTCCAATAGGTTCCATTGCGCCAAGTTCGGTTCAATTTGAGCCACTTATAGTAAGCTGCAAGAACGGGAAAGACTTTATTTAAGCGTGCTTCATCGCCATATTGAGTGAAGTATAGCCACTCAGACCAAGGCAAAATATTAGGTCCTGTGCTTGTTGGATCATAGCGACTAAAGCAATCTGAGCCATCAGCTCTTATTTCTCTGCAAATAAATCCATCTGGATGTTGCTTTGCATAAAAATTATTTAGTGTTGCTTGAAAAGGGAAAAAGCGTTGTCCATAACGGCAGAACATTGTGATAAAAGCATCGTCCCACATAAAAATATTACCGTTATAAGCAGGTGCAATGTAGCTATTTACAAATCCTGAGTTCTCTTTTGGGTGACAAATATTGCTCAAAGCCAACTTCCAAGCATGCCAATACATCGCAATTTCGTCGTTATGATTTTCCCAATAAGGCTGTGGAAGCATTTTTTTTGCTTGTTCGAAAGTACCAGGAAGAGTTGTTTGGGGTTTCTGTGTTCGATAAGAATTCTCTGCTACAAGCGTCTCCATAACATAGGTATTCTTATAAGGAAGCTTGTAAAGAGGCGACCCTGAGGGCATAAGATTTTGCCCAAACAACACCGAAACAATGCTTAAACTGAGCAAAACAATAGTGAAACGTTTTATCCAAAGACTTCTATTATGTATTTCCATAAGCTACTTTACGTGTATTTCTTCAATAGTTTCTTGCCTAAAAAAGGGTTCTTACTTAAAGCTTTAGAAGCTTTTTAATCTTTTTAAATATGTCGGTATTATTCATAAAACCTGTAAATTGCTCTGAACCTGGACCAAATGCATAGACAGGTACCATCGTTCCAGAATGATCTCGGGTTGAGAAATGACAAGTAACAGTGCCTTTTTCAAGGTCACCACCTAACAATGTCAATCCTCCTGTTTCGTGATCGGCAGTCACAACCACAAGTGTTTCACCATCTTTAGCCGCCCATTTCATCACAGCACCAATAGTTCTGTCGAAGTCGTGCGTTTCTTTCATGAGCATATCTAATTGATTAAAGTGGCCATAATCATCTAACTGCGATCCTTCTATCATCATAAAGAAACCTTTTTTATTTTGATTAAGTAAGTCAATGCCCTTTAATGATGCTCGAGCAAGCAAATCTCCACGCTCATCTGGTAGCGGAGTGTCTACCAAATAAGGTACTGCAAAGACCTTACCACTATTTATTTTCTCCAAACTTTCCCATGAACGAGCTATCTGATAGCCCTTTTTGGTAAGCTCATTAAATAGATTTCTTCCGTCATTACGCCGTTCAAAGAACTTCGCTCCGCCTCCAAAAGCATAGTCAATACCACAATTTACATAGTCGGCAGCAATCTCTTGCTCTCTATCTCTGTCGCTATTGTGACAACAGAACGTTGCGGGTGTGGCGTCCCAAAGACGACATGTGACTGCTATACCTGCCGACTTGCCTTTTTGTTGCGCCAACTTGCAAAGCGAAGGTACTGGTTTTCCATCGCCATCTACGCCCACTGCGTGATAACGAGTTTTCACTCCACTCGATAATGCTGTACCTCCTGCACCCGAATCGGTCACTAATCGATTGAGACAAGGAGTTTTAGAAAGTCCTGTATATTGTGCATTCTCTAACCAAAGTTGTCCTCTGTTGCAAGTCCATGCCGTGTAAATATGCATCAAACTCATTCCGTCACCTATCATTAGGATGACATTTTTCACCTTTTTTCCTTTAGGTGGAGTTATCTTTTCCACTGCATAAGGAGTTTTTAAGGTATATGTTTGGGTAGTGTTTTGTTGTCCTTTTACTCCCAAAACAAAGGAAAGAAATAGAGTACAAAGGGAGATTGCGTGATAATTCATTTTTTTTCGTTTTGAAAAGATGAGAAGAAGAAATCTTTTCTACCACTCTAAAAGCCATAGAGTGATAGAAAAGATCATATATTATTTAACACTTGCCTCGATAGAAAGACAATAAGTTGATGTTCCAGACAATTTAGTTTCATCTGTTTTTCTCAACATCCATGATGTTGGAGCAATAACAAACAAAGCATAATCTTTATCTGCCTCTTTAACTGCAAAGGTTATTTTTACGTTTTTCAATTCCTTTACTGTAGAACGAAGATTCTCGGTTAATTGGTTTTTCACAGTTCCCACCAAGACAGCTCCATAACCATTACCTTCTAAGCGAGTAAGTATTGGAAGAGATGCTCTGATCTGTTCTTCGCTAGAAAAACGTGTTGTGGCAAAAGGCACAAGGATTTTTACAGGCGATTGCACATTGCTTTGAGCCATAATAGGCACAAATTTGATGTAACAATCATCAGTTACCTTAAAGCTTTCTTCTGTATTCAATTTATGATTAAACAAGATTGTGCTTCCTTCAATGTTGTTTGCGGCATAACGTTGAAGAGAAAATGATGCAAAACGAGCAGTTTTCACTGCAAGATCTGTAGAAAAATTCTTACAAGCACTATACGATGGATAATTTTGAATATCCGAACGTTCAACAACGCCAATAGAACAATCCTTGCCTTTGTTATTAAAGAAGCTTGCTATAGCATCAATTTGTGTTTCTGTATTATTGCTCAAGTTAGAAACAACATAAACATCAATTGTTTTATTTTTATCCCATTCCTTTATTTCTTCAGCACTTCCTTGATGATTAGGAATAACGCCCCACTCTTCTTGAATACAAGAAGCACACAAAAGTGCACCGAAAAGGAAAAATAAATGTAGGTGTTTCATATCGTTATTTTTATTTTAATTATTCATTACTTATATCTCATCTATCATCAATGCTCTGTACTATGGTGTTGCAAAACAATTGCTTTTAGACTGTAATAGCTATTCTTTTAGCATGCAAAAGCAATGCTTTTGAAGTGCAATATCAATGCTTTTTCGAGCATATGGATAAGACTTTTAGAACCTGCGGAATTGACTTAAAAAATGATAAGATATAGAATATAAATTATACAATGTGTGAACTCAATTCTATTTCATTTTTACTACCGAAACAACAGGACAATGATCGGAAAGTTCTTTGCCATTAAAAAAGCGGTCGAGAACACGACATGACTCAAAAGTCCACTTGCCTTTTGAACCAAAAATGAAATCAATTTTTGACAATCCTAAATAAGTTCCATTGTCATTATCCATTCGTTCAAAAGCTGTTTCGATTTTATTAATCACTGAAGAACCAGGACCTTGATTCATATCTCCAGTTAAGATCATAGGAATAGATGAGGTATATACTTTATCTGACACAAGAACCTCTGCCTGTTCGAGCTGTCCTCCCATGTGATCTAAATGAGTACTTGCAATTCTGAACATTTTTTTTGTAGGAAGAAGAATATCTGCATACACTACACCTCTTTGATCGGCAGAACCTTTAGGACGTGGAAGTTGCAAACAGTTGCTATTCAAAATAGGATAACGAGATAAGATGGCATTACCATAAAGCTCGTTAAGCGAATAACGATAGTTTTCTTCTGGATACTCACCTCTCTTGTTGGCAAGGTTATAAGAGTATCCAAAGATTTCAAACATATTGAGTTTTTGCGCCAATTCTGCCACAACATCACGGAATTTACCATCACGTTGCTGACGAGAGCTTCTATTTTCCACTTCATTCAAACAAATGATATCAGCCTCTTCACTACGCA
Organism: Prevotella sp. oral taxon 299 str. F0039; assembly: GCF_000163055.2. Lineage (GTDB taxonomy): Bacteria > Bacteroidota > Bacteroidia > Bacteroidales > Bacteroidaceae > Prevotella. The sequence goes on along the minus strand of NC_022111.1, from coordinate 1,584,842 downwards.
ACAATTCTGCATAGGGTGCAACATCAAAATCGGGTTCAAATGAACGAATATTAAATGTTATCACTTTTATCTTATCTTGTGCAAATAAGTTCTGAACACTAAGAACTGAGACAAGAACTAGTAATATCCATATTTTTTTCATAATGATGAAATTTTATTTATTATTTCGTTTTATAAGCAGTCGGTAAAGCCTTTCTTTATCCTTGAAAGTCTTTCCAACTGCTCATTAACTCATTTATATTAATAACCCATATTTTGTTTCAAGTTGTGCAAAACACTCTTATTAATCTCAGATGCGGGTATTGCAAATACTTGATTCTTTACAGGATCGAAAGTACGTTGTGGCCAAATTTCTTTTTCAGTAACACTTGTTATGGTTGTTCCATCTGTGGTTGTAACAATTCCATGCAATGGTTTAGCATAAACAGTTTGTGCATCTCCCCATCTAACAAGATCGAGATGGCGACTTGGTTGGAACTCGAATGCCAACTCACAACGACGTTGGTTCTTCAATTCTGCTTTGGTTGCAGAAGAGTTTTGTGGGAGTCCTGCACGATGACGAATTTTATTTAATAGCGCTTTTGCTTCACCATTACCTTCACCCTGAGTCCAAATTAAAGCCTCAGCTTTCATCAATAATACATCTGCAAAGCGAATAAGGCAAGTTCCAAGAGTGTTACTTGCATTGTTTCCGCTAGGATTTAGGGTTTTTCCAATACAATCTGCATCTTCAAAAGGAGCCATGAACTTTCTAAAGGTCATTCCCGATGTACTTGAAATAGCTGCAGGTGAAACTCCAAAATGAATATCATGACCAATATAAGTTATATGTTGTCCAGGATAAAGAATGGTTGCATCTCTTCGTGTATCACCAGCTTCAAAAGCCTTATACAACTCTAGTGTAGGCTGGAAATAACCCCATGTGTTGAAATAACCCCATCCGCCATTCTGGAAAGACATACCATGAAACTTTGGACCTTCGGTTGCATTGCCCAAAAGAGAGAAAAGATATTCTTCACAGAAGTTGTTTTCAGGACGGAAAAGCTTAGTATAATCGGGATAAAGATCTCTTTTATCAGCTCCTGTAAGATTGATAACTTTATCGCAATAAGCAATTACTTTTTGATAATATGTAGCGTCCCACTGAGCTGCATACAATGCTGCACGTGCAGCAAAAGCCCATGCAGCAGCACGATGAGGTCTGCCATAATCATCTTCACTCAACTGAGAAAAGAGAGGAAGAGAGGCTGCAGCCTTATCCATATCTTCAATAATCATATCATAATTCGCTAGAACTGAAGCAGGACGTGGCTGATCTAATTCATCTGTAGGTGTGTTCTCGGTAACAATAGGGATTCCACCATTAGGACCATTATCACCATAATAAGGTGCCAACCACAAGTATGCAAAAGCTCTATAGAAATGAGCTTGCCCCAAAGCAACCTTCTTTACCTCCGCAGAGATATCCATACTGGGAACATTTCTCAAAACATCATTAGCTTTAGCGATAAGCTGATACATTGCGGGCCAATTGTCTTTGGCATCTCTACCATTTGATGCCGACATCTGAAAGTTCTTGATTTGCGCTGCTTCTGCTTGGGGACGACCTGTGACAAGATTATCACTACAATTCTCAAACCACATAAATCCACGACCTGTAATGCCTTCTTCATAAGTAAAAGCATGGAAAGCATCAAGCGCTTTGTTTACATCAGCTTCTGTTTTCCAGAAGTTTACAGAGCCTTGAACACCATAAGGCTCGTACTCTAAGCTACAGCCATTGAGTATAACACATGCAAAAGTGCATGCCATTATATTTTTTATATTAAGAATTTTCATAATAGATTGTTTTAAATTAGAAACCAAAATTAAAACCAAGTGTAAATGAACGAGATACAGGATAAACACCTCCATCAAGACCAAAGTTACCTACTTCAGGATCAATACCTGTATAATCGGTTACAGTGAATAGGTTCTCGCAGTTGAAATAAACACGTAATGTAGATTTCTTCAAACCAAGAGTATTCAACCATTGTTGAGGAAGTGTATAACCAAGAGTTAGGTTCTTTAGACGAAGATAACTACCATTCTCAAGATAAAAATCAGAAGGATTAGTGTAGTTACCATTTGCATCATCAACTAAAGCTAAACGAGGTATACCTGAAGTGTGGTTATAATCCCACGCATTAAGTATGTCCTTCAACATATTACCACCTTGTTGGCGACCTGTAAGGGTCATTTGTTTGAAGGCATTGTAGATAGTTGACTTGCCAACTCCTTGGAATTGGAAACTGAAATCGATATTCTTATAATTAAGGTTTCCACCAAATCCGAATGTAATCTTTGGCATATAGCTACCCATATACTGATTATCATCCGAGTTGATCTTACCATCATTGTTGAAATCTACATATCTCAAATCACCAGGTTTAGCATTAGGTTGAATCATATTGGTTAATCCTGTCTTAGGATCTATCCATTTATAATTGTCGATTTCTTCTTGACTTTGGAATATTCCATTTGTTTTCAATACATAATAAGAATACCAAGGTTTACCTACTGTAGAACGAAGAGGACGTTGACCGTTTACAACGATATCATGTTCTAGGGTCTTTCTAGATCCAAGATCTAATACTTCGTTGTGAACTGTTGATAAGTTTGCATTCAATCCGAAAGTAAGAGCACCAATAGTTTTGTGGTAAGATGCGCTCAACTCCCAACCTTTATTCACAACATCGCCAATATTTCCATATGGTTCAACTGCAATTCCTGCTACAGAAGATACGGGAACTTTTTCTATAAGGTCTTTTGTTCGTTTGTTGAAGTAGTCTACTGTTAAGTTCAAATCATTATTGAAAAGCCCTACATCCAATCCAACTCCCCATTGTTCTGTTGTTTCCCATTTCAAAGTTTTTGTACCAATTGATTCTGCAAACACACCATATACTACTTTATTAAGATTTCGTCCGTAGATAATAGGCCATTCTGTCTTACCCATTGGCACATTCCATGAATAACGAGGAACAAGTGCAACATTACCTACTTGACCCCATCCTGCACGTAGCTTCAATAAGTTTACAGTACTTTTAAGAGGTTCAAAGAATTTCTCTGATGATATTTTCCAAGATGCTGACAATGCTGGAAAAACTCCAGAGTTATTGTCTTTATATAATTTAGATGTGGCATCACGACGCAAACTTGCTGTTGCAAAATAGCGATCGTTCCAAGAATAGCCTACTCTTCCAAAGAAAGAAAGCATTGCTTCTTCCCATATTTGCTCAGTAGGTTTATACTTTGTCCATTCATTTGCTTGTGGAAGAGTAGTCTCGTGGCGTCCTTCTCTATCATAATTGGTAGTATAAACTCCATACATCTTATATTTATCATACTTTGTTGTTAAACCCATCATTGCACTAATATGATGTTGTTTAATCATAGTTGAATAAGTTGCAGTAGTTTCCCATAACCAGTTATTCAAGCTTGAGTGCTCTATATCGTGACGATTTTCATCAGAAGGATTACCTGGTTCAGGTACTTTAGGGCTAAAATTATCTATCTCAGCCGATGTTATACCTGCTGTAAACTGAGAGCGAACATCTAAATTTGCAATAGGCTTAACGTGTAATGTTGTTGTAGAATACAAAGTACTTGTAGGACGTTTTTGGTCTAATCGTTTCAAAAGAGCCACAGGATTGCGGAATTCTCCATATCCACTAACACCTTCTGCTGCTGCCCATCGAGGCAAAGTTCCATGGAATAAGGCCTCACCATAGTTGTTATAAAGAGGCTCTCCAGTTTTACTATAATCGTAGACAGTGGCAGAACGAGGGAAGAAAATTGCATTGGCAAGTACTCCTTCGTGTCCTTTATTAATATTACCTTGTCCATCAGAGAAGGTATAGGTTACTTGTTCTGAGAATGAAACACGATTATTTAACTTGAAATCGACATTCACCTTTCCGCCAAACTTACGAGCAAAAGTATTTAAAAGCACACCTTGGTCTTTATCAAAGTTAAACGATGCCAATGCTTTTATATTATCACTACCTCCTGAAAGAGATAAAGCATAATGTTCTAATGTTCCTCTTCTGAAGATTTCATCAATCCAATCTGTTCGTGTTACAGCTCCATAAGCGTACTTACTTGCATCTGCCGTTGCAGGAAGAGCACCACCATAAAGACGCACTGCATCACCCCACACCTTATTATATTCTTGAGATGTCAAGACAGAAGGTAAGTGCATGGCATTCTTTATACTCTTAGATATATTAAGACTTACTTGTACTTTTCCTGCTTTTGCTTGTTTGGTTGTGATAACTACCACACCACCAGAACCTACACTAGCACCATAAATAGCTGCAGAAGCAGCATCTTTAAGAATTGTAATGCTTTCTATATCTTCAATATTGAATGGAGCACCAGGCACACCATCAACTACATACAATACTCCATCACCACTATTATAATCATTGTCGGTACCTCGTGAACCTCTACCACGAATTGATAATGATGCTGTAGATAATGGATCACCTCCATTATTTTGCACCATTACACCTGGCATTGTTCCTTGTAACATCGAAACAATATTAGAAGGACGACTTTTCATTGTATCATCAAGCTTTACTGATGATATAGATGTAGAAAGGTCTTGCTTTCTTTGATTACCATAACCTATAACAACAACTTCATTAAGAGATCGTTTATCATCACGCAAAACGATATTCTTCTGTTGTTTTGTTGCTTTAAGGGTTTGAGAGATGAAGCCTATAGACGAAACTTTGATTTCTGTTCCAGGAGCGATATTCACAGAAAACCTACCATTTACATCGCTAATTGCAAGGGTCTTACCATCTTTTAAACTGATAGTAGCACCTACAATAGGTTCTCCATGCTCATCTACCACCATTCCTGTAATAACGTCTTGGCTCTGAACATTAATGTTGTTACTGTTCAAATAAATACTTGTTGACACGGCATTCATTGGTGCACAAACTGCAAGTGTACACAAAACCGATGCTAAACGGTTATGCCTTAAGACTGTTTTTTTAACTCTTCGTTTGTTCATTGATATGAGGTTTTTAGATTTATGATTTCATAATAGATAGACAAAACATTGCAACGAAAAAGAAATTAAATAGATATTCTCACTTTCTAATATCTCTAATTTTATTACAACATGATATTACATGTTCTTTTTTTATTATTTCTCAAAAGATTTCTTGTTCTAGCTATTGTCTTATGTCTTACTTTAAATGGTATTCATAATAATAAAATGAAATAAATGTTCTTCGTTTAGAGTTCTATATGTCATCAACTTTAAGTCCTATATATCATCTCTTTATTTAAGAATCAAACATCTCATTCTGTTTATTGTTTAAGGTTTAGGTTGTTATTGAATTATTTCTAAAATACTACTTACGTCAAAAGTTCTGAAGCAAAGATAAAAATTTACGCACAATCCGTACAAACGCATTTGCGTAATAAATATTCTATTTTACGAAAAAAAATATACCATTCTCTTAAAACACCCTATGCCTTTACCTTAATTAATATATAGAGTGAATATCAAAGGCGCTGTGTGTATTTTTCAATAGGAAAGTAAAAAGGATAAATTTTCAGGCAGAATCTTCTTTAAATAGGCATATACCCTAAAGAATTCAACCCAATTCACATCAAACGAATACTTCAATTTGATACAAACTGGGTTGATATACTAAACTAAACTAATTAACTTTGGGTTACAACTTAGCTTATCTTGGTTAACAGAAAAGCTTTTGTTGCAAGGCATATGATTTATTTGCCTAGATAATATTTATTGGTTACATTAAAATTATCGTCAAATTCATATACTAAAGGAGTACCTGTTGGAATCTCAACGTTGATGATTTCATCGTCAGAGATGTTTTCGAAGTACTTAATTAGTGAGCGTAGAGAGTTTCCGTGTGCTGCAATCATTACACGTTTACCTTCCATTACTAGAGGTTTAATTTCCTTTTCGAAGTAAGGAACAGTACGTGCAATTGTGTCTTTCAAGCTTTCGCACATTGGAACTTCAGCTGGATCAACATTACGATACGCTGGATTCTTTAGCGAATTGTATTGATTGTCTTCTTCCATCATTGGTGGACGAACGTCGAAGCTACGTCTCCAAATCTTAACTTGGTCGTCTCCGTACTTCTCTGCTGTTTCTTTTTTGTTCAAACCAGAAAGTGCACCATAGTGACGTTCATTAAGTTTGTAAGACTTAAACACTGGCAACCATTCACGTTCCATTTCTTTTAGAATGATTTGTTGTGTGTTAATTGCTCTCTTAAGGTAAGATGTAAAACAGATATCGAAATCGATTCCTGCTTCTTTTAATGCCTTACCAGCACGTTTTGCTTCTTCACGTCCATTGTCAGAGAGTTCTACATCCACCCAACCGGTGAAGAGATTCTTCTGGTTCCATTCACTTTCTCCGTGACGGACAATAACTAATCTTTTCATTGTTTTTTGTTTTATATGAAAGTTAAAATAATAAAATCTTACTCTTTACAAAATTACTTATAATATATTTCTTGCACAACTACCTCTTTGGGCATTATCTTTCTTTTATACTTTGTTAAGAATTTAATTTCTCAGTTGGCACTTCTTTGAGTTAGTATTGCGATAGTTCGCAAGGCTACAAATTTGCGTTCGAGATACACAAAACCATTGAAAGGCATATATTTTCCCCAAGAATTCTTGGCAATATAATAGGTATTTCCTTGCTCATCGTGTGCTTTTCCAACAATACTCATGGCATGCTGATCATAAGTGGTATAACTTTCAATTGCACGTTGACGCATATTTTGGTCTACCTTACCAACTTTGGGGTTCAAACAAGCCACTCCCTGATCCATAACATACTCACCATGAGGTAGCGAACCCTCCCAACACACTGCCTTATGCGCTGCCAATTGCGAATCTATGATGTTCATTAAAGAATCAATAGGCACATTGTTAAACAGCTCATAACTGTTATTATCGGGACTTTCTTGCAACACTTCACGATAAAAAGGATGATGGGTTACACTGCAATAGGCTTTGTAACTATCCGCTGGTACAACACTTTGCGCAAATTGAAGAGGCGTATATTCCGCTCCAAAGAGATACACATTGAGGGGAAGTGCGCCCAAAGCATCATCTAAATAGCTGTTCAACGCATTTTTAAAGGATATCATTCTAGCCTTTTCGCCAGCCTTTTGTTGAGCCACAATCATTGCCTTTCTATTGATTGCATTCACATTTCGAGGTTGTGTTCCTTCGTAACTATCAAAAGGAACCAAGCCATATTGTTGAATCAGGCGCAGACACAAGGGAGCCATTCCTGCCATTTCACGCTTTGAATAGGCTTTACGAAAGAAGTGTTGCAAAGCATTTTGAGTGATGAGATTGCGTTCTACAAAGGCAGGCGACAAGTTTATAGAATCGTTTTGCTCTATTCTATCAGTCTCTATAGTAGCCAACACTGCATAAATCCAGCAGGTATAGCCTTCGCCCTGCTGTTTAATAGGAGTCGTTTTTAGTAGGATGTCGTTTGCAAACACAGGAACTTGGGATTTCAATTCCTTATTTCCCTTACACGACATCAAGCCCCACAACAGTACTAAAATCATGCTTATAGCCCCTATTCTCTTAAAAAATATCTGCATTGTTTATTGTTCCTTTTCTTTTCAACACGCACATTCACCGCCACACAACAAAGCATCAAACCACCATGCGCAATGTGTTTGTTCCGCCACTACTTCGCCAATTCAATTGCTTTCAATACAATTGGGTTGTTTTCATTCAATATTTGATAACACTCCGACATGCCCCATAGATCACGAGCAATCAACGATTTCAATTGAAGTTGAAGCATAGGAATGGTGCGTTGCCATTCTTTTTCGTCCTTATAGGTAATCTTATCTTTCTTAGCCTCATCCACAATACCTTTCAATACATCTTCGGGCACCACAAAACCAGCTTTGAATTGTTCAAAAGTGGGATAACGTTTACGTAACTTTTTACGTTGACTATCATTGTATTTAAAGGCTGCATTCAACACAATACTCTTGCCCCAAAGCTGACGATAGAATGGAGTTGTGCGAGTTGTGTCGAGTGGAACAAACTCATCGGGCATAATACCGCCACCTCCATACACTGTTCTTTTTAAACGAAGAGTTTGAAATTTCAACGAATCGGCAAAGTGAATACTATCTTTATGATACAATTCTCCGTGCTTAAAACGCTTCTCTATATCCATTTCATAGCCCTCTTTATCTCCTTTTGCGTAAGGTTTCTGAATGTTTCTACCTACAGGTGTGTAATAATGAGCAATGGTGATGCGCATCATACTACCATCTTCAAATTCAAAAGGACGTTGAACCAAGCCCTTTCCGAATGATCTTCTTCCGATAATGGTTCCTCTATCATGGTCTTGCATCGCCCCACTTACAATCTCAGCAGCCGATGCAGAGTATTCATTTATCAAGATATAAAGTGGCAAATCCTGATATTTTCCATTGCCATGAGCAGTATATTCTTGCTTAGGAACACGTCTTCCTTGAGTGTAAACGATAAGACTGCCACGTGTTAAGAATTCGTTTGCTATGTCAGCTGCCGATTTTAGATACCCACCGCCATTGTCTTGAAGATCGAGAATCAACTTTGTCATACCCTGTTGTTTCAACTTTTCGAGGGCAACCATCAACTCATCGTAAGTTGTTTCGCCAAAGCTTTCAACACGAACATAACCCACTTGTGGACGAATCATATAAGCCACGTCTACCGTAGTCAAAGGAATTTTATCACGAGTAACAACAAAGGTCAATCTATCTTTTATGCCTCTGCGTTGAATTCCCAATTTAACTTTACTGCCTTTAGGTCCTCTTAGTCGCTTAACTATAGCCTCTCGAGTCATTTTCACGCCCGAAATAACTGTGTCGTTCACCAAAACAATGCGGTCACCAGCCATAATTCCCACCTTTTCCGATGGCCCGTTATTAACGGGTTGTACCACAATAAGGGTGTCGTTAGATATATTAAACTGCACACCAATGCCCTCAAACGATCCTTGAAGTTGCTCTGTAAAGGACTTTGTTTCCTTTGCTGTGGTGTAAGCAGAGTGCGGATCGAGTTCGTTCAACATTCCTCTTATTCCGTCTTCTACCAGTTTTTCAGTATTAACCGTATCTACATAAAGGTTTTTAACTGCCATTACAGCCAGTTGAATTTTACGAAGTGCATCGTTGTTTTTATCGTTTTGAATCGATTGTGCAAAGACATTGATAATCAGTAAACATGCTATTGCAGAAAATATATACTTCTTCATATCTTTATTTTTCAGTATTTCGTTATACAAAGATAGAAAAAAGCACCAAAAGAAAGCCCATTACAAATGTATTTTCTTTGCATTTTTTTACAATTGATTTTCAGTAGTGTAATAAATGCATTGATTTTGTCTTGCAATAGCATTGCAATTACCCCCTAAAAGCATTGACTTTACCATCTAATTGCATTGACTTTATAAAACAATAAAAATCCCACTGGCATCACGCAAGCGGGATTTCATTTGAGGGGATTTAAGTAAGAAACAAATAATATAAAATACATTCCCCTCTCAACTAAACAAGATTTCAATTAAATGAGTTATTTTTGCCCACCTGAAAGGTCACTAACAAACCTCTATGATCGGTAGGCCAAACGCCCAAGGGATAGATATAAGGGTCACTTGAGTGATCTTTTTGAGGTTGAAGGCGCACAACAGAGGTATCAAGTCCAAACAACTTGGCATCTATTGCCTTTAGTCCTTCACCCTTATAATAGATCAAATCGATTCTTTCTCGCTCGTCGGCTTTAGGTGCCCACGTTAGTTTTGCAATGTCTGCATCAGGATTAAAGCAGGGATAAGTAAAGCCTGGGTGAGTTAACACGTTAGGGAATACCACACGATAGCTATCTTTAAAGCCTGCTTTTTCTAATTTCTTTGAGATCGTCCAAGGCACAACAAAACCATGATGGTCGTAGAGTTGCGCTGTAGCCTCGATCCAATCGAGATGCGAAGGCTCATTAAAGTCGCCTCCAAATATCACCAATCGGCCTTTTTCAATATCGTTTCGAGCCTCGTTTAAGAACACCGTTACGGCGTTATCTCGCCACGACAAGTCGTTCAGTTTAAGCAATTGCTCCACGTTTTCAGGTCTTTTGGTTTCTTTCCATGTATATCCATCAACGCCTCTAACATTATAATAGGCGCAATCTAGATAGTCTAAGTGACAGGTATACACGGCTATTTCCTTGCCTTTAACCTTTGTAACCAGCTTATAAACACTGCCATGGTCTTTATTTAAGGGAAAAACTACAACCGAATCGGTGATGGGTGTTCTACTTAAAACGCCCGAATCGTCTGAAAAGAACGAGTAGTAGGCAACGCCTTTCTTACGCAATTCGTTCACCAAACGAGCCGTAAAGTCGGTGTTTCGATAGTTTCTCACCTCGCTAAGTGTAATAAAATCGGGGCGCAAACGGTCTATCTCGTTCACAATAACATCAAATCCACCTTTAATAAGGGTTCCTTCTTGCCAAATATTCCATTGAAGTACGGTGAATTGAAAATTGCTTTTGGCATTGATTTTACATGCAATGAAAAGTATAAAGAGCAATAATCCTATCTTTTTCATATTCTTATTTTTTATTGGTTTCTATCTTTCTTCCAATCTCTTTGGTAATATCAAAGGCATTATAGCCCTTCTTTCGAAGTTGATTTACAAAGGGAATAACTCGCAACTTAAATGCATCATAACTTGTTTTGGTGCCCCATGCACTTTCTGCAATAGCCAAAAGACGAGGGTAAGTCATGTATTCTGCATAGCGTTCTGTGTCGATATATTCAGTCCAAAGATTGCCTTGGATACCCCAAATATACTTACTTGCATCGGTGTTTTCAATCTCTTTGGGCATAGGTTCATACTCATAGGCGTTTCTAAGCAGTGTAAATCCTCCTATTGCACGTGGTTGTGAGCTTGGATTATCTTGATAAGCATCTAGATAATAGCGTTTAGATGGAGTGATAACCACCCTGTGTTGCGCCTTAGCAGCATGCAAACCACCTTGCTCTCCACGCCAAGACATCACCACAGCATTTTGAGATAGCTTTCCACTTTCTTGTATTTCGTCCCAACCAATGATGCTTTTTCCATACTTAGTAACGAAACTATCGATAGCAAGAATTAAGCGTCCTTGCAACTGAAGCGTATCAGTGTAGTTATGCTTTTGCATCATTTGCTTGCATTTAGGGCAGTTTTTCCAAAAGCGCATGGTTGCTTCATCGCCTCCAATGTGTATGTATGGCGCAGGAAATAGCTCCATAACCTCTGTCAAAACCTTCTTTAAAAACACCTCAGTGTCGGGATTTCCCATGCAAAGATCAAAGCCATCGCCCTTTCCTGTGCATGACAATTCAGGATAAACAGCCATCACCTCGTTGCTATGCCCTGGCATTTCGATTTCTGGAATGACCATAATGAAACGCTTTGCAGCATAGTTGATGATGTCTTTTAAATCCTTTTTGGTGTAGAATCCACCATAAGCTCCAGGATAATCAGGCTCACAAAAGCGTCTACCTGCATCAATCCATTCGTCCCAATCGCTATGAGTCCGATAGGCTCCCTTGCGTGTTAGCCATGGAAATTGCTTCATTTCAATGCGCCAACCGCCTCCATCTACAAGGTGAAGGTGTAGCTTGTTGAGCTTAAGCAATGCCATTGCATCGATCTGCTTGTACACAAATTCTTTACTAAAGAAATGTCTTGAGCAGTCGAGCATCCATCCTCTATAATCGTATTTGGGTGCATCTTCGATCACTTGGCATGCTATTCTCTTCGAGAAACAAAGCTGTTGAAGTGTTTGAAGACCATAAAAAAGACCCACATCTGATGGAGAAGAAATAGTGATTTCGTTGGGGGTGATTTCTAACTTGTAGCCTTGCTCTTCGTGAAAGGATAGCTTTTGCGATGCAATAGCAGTGTTATTGAGGCGTAAAAGCTTTGCTTTTCCAGTTGAATTTGTATGCTTTTGCAATTCAGTTAAAATATAGTCAAATTGCTTTCTGTTTCGTCTTGCAGTTTTAGGGTGCCACGCAAGGGGTGCATCTAACTCCGTATAGCCTTGTGTAAGGGTTACTTTTTGAGGTTGAGGAATGACGCCTTGCGCATGAGAAGCACTGAAGAAAAAACAGAAATAACAAAGTGCTACGAGCTTAAAAATATTGAGTTTTGTCATAAAATATCACTTTCTGGGTTAGAACCACACCATCGTTATTTCACAACGGGTTTCTTTTCAAGATTCCAACCCTCGTTGTATTTTTGGTTATTAGGTAGATTTGGGTTGCCAACACCTTTCTTCATCAACTCTTTTAAGTCTTTTAAATGGTATTGATATACCCCTCTTGGAGTGGTATTAAACTGCTTACAAAGAGATGCAGCCATACCAACAACCTCGCCCATCATACCTGTTGTGCGCATAACTCTTATCGCTCCAAGAGCAACATGCGTTACACTTATATTGCGACCAGCCATAAACAAGTTGTCGATATTGCGTGAATAAAGACATCTATAAGGCACAGTGTGAGGATAAAGCACCATTTGTTTGGTGATAGCCTTAAACTCATTACCTGGGAAGTGAATACTGTTTACTGAGTCGGGATAGTGCAAATCTATGCTCCAAGATGTGGGGAACGATGCATCTTCGTGGTCAACCACTTTCGAAAGGTCGTGCTCACTCAAGATATAATCACCCAACAAACGGCGTGACTCACGTTTTCCTGCAACATAAGCAACCCACTCTAATTTATAATTAGCAAACTTCTTGCGGTCTACCGATTGGTTCTTTACATAGCTCCAGTTGCTATATATCACCAACATTCCATAGTCTCTAATCTGCTCAAAGTCGTTAATTTGATTCTTATTCATACCTGTTTCCCAGGTCCAGTCACCACGGAATATCTTCTCTGCAGTAGCTTCTGTAAAGGTAATTCCATAGTTAAACGAAGGGAAAGTGGTTGGCTTTGGTTGCTTAACAGAATACCATTGCACCGAAGAACCCATCACAAGAGAGTCTGCTTTATTAGGAGCTAAGGTCTCATAAAAATCATCTTTACTTTCTCTTCCCATCATATAATCAGCTCCAACCATATAACCTATGGTGCCATCTCCAGTACAATCTACAAAAAGAGGAGCACTGAAAGATATTTGTTGCGCTGTTTCTGTATTTTGAGCAAGTACTGATTGAATTTTGTTTCCTTTGCTTTCGGCTTGAATAGCACGATAGTTCAAGAACAATTCTATATTCTTTTCTGCCTTAACTACCTCGAGTTTTTTCTCGTCGGAATAGTGATAAGCAGGCATTGCATTACCTTCTAAAGTAGGACCAAACTCTTTTTGCAAACCACCTAAGCGTGGGAAAGGACCAATCTCGATCTTGCCACCAAGATGAACACGCACTTCTGAGCTGTTATTTCCACCTAACACAGGGCGATCTTGTATTAAAGCAACTTTCATTCCCAATCGAGCAGCCGACAAAGCAGCACTCATTCCAGCAACACCTCCACCCACTACAACAAGGTCGAACTGCTTCTTTGCAGGCTCTTTTTGTAGATTTGGATTGTGTTTTACTCTGAATTGACCAAGCTCTTTCAAGCTATTAGGAGGTATTGAGGGCGTTGTGGTGAGGAGGATAGCATCGCATCGTCCATCAAAACCTGTGAGGTCGTGAAGCTTTAATGATGCTTTTCCTGTAGGAAGAGACACCTCCCCTGCATATTGCCACATCCATTTGTCGCCCGTTGAGCCTAATGTTGTATTTAATTTCTTATTGTTAATGCTGATAAAGAACTTGCCTGGACCAGTGGTTTTACACCAAGGTGCGGTCCAGTTATAAGTTCTTACATATACATAGTATTTCGCTTTGTCTTTTATTTCGATGTTTGTTTGGGCGTCGTTCACCTTCTTCCCCAGTCCATGAGCAATGAGATAAGGTGATCCCATTTGGTCTATAAACTGCTGATCTACACTCCAACCACCTTTATTTTGAAAGCTTTCAGCCTCAACAAGCACATCACTTGCCAATGCAGAGCTACTTGTTAAAAGGGCAAAGAGGGCAAAAGCGCATCTTTTTATAGTTCTATTTACATTCAAATACATCATCGCTTTATTAATAATCAGCATTTTGCTTAAAGTTAGATACTATTTGAATATCTTTTGAAGGGATTGGCCATAGATATTGACGATTATCCCATTGACGTTGAGAAAGCACCTGAATGAGGCCTGTTGCCTCCATCTTTGTAAAGTCAGGACAACCATTGTTATCTATATCTGGTGTGATAGGCCAAAACCAATTGCCTGTGTTTACCACCTTAGTAAGGCACTCTGTAGCAGGATATAACATGCCATATTGCTTTTGTTTCATCACTACTTCAGCCAAACGCCATCTGATAAGGTCGGCAAAGCGAAGGTTTTCGCCAGCTAACTCCATACGTCTTTCCATGCGAAGTTGCTTTCTCATGTCGGTTTGAGATAAGATGGTGAAAGCTGGATAAGATGTTGTTTGAGCCTTATCTACACCATAAGCACGAGCACGAACTGAGTTCATGGCATCGATAACGGTTGCATCTATCTCGTTTAACTCAATCTTTGCTTCTGCATACATCAACAAAACATCTGCATAACGCATAAGAATAATGGGGTTTTCTGCAGTATATCCATTCTCTAACCACGACTCATCAATTCCCTTTTTCCATGCTAATCCGTTAAAAGAAGCATATTGTTTATTGATACGGGTGTCGTTGTTATATTCTTGTTTACCTGTCTTTACATTCAAAACAGTAGTTGCCGCAGGTGAAGGGTTATAGACATAGCCCAAGAATGGTTCGTTAAATGGAACGATAGTCATTGCACATCGTGGATCACGAGCTTTGAAAGGTTCATGCGAATCGAATAAAGGAGACTCGTCAATGGGCAATCCATCGGTGCAAGTATATGCGGCTAAAAGATTCCAAGAAGGGTCTGTTGAAGCCCAACCCCCTGCATTTCGCACTACTTTATTCTTCACTTGGCCAGCTGTTATCACATCTATTTTCATGTTGATAGAGCGTGGTCGCACGAAAATAAACTCCTTTGAAACCTTTGTATGTTGCAAGAATAGGTCACGATAGTTCTCGTGTAGGGCATAAACACCTAAGTCCATAACTGCTTTAGACGCTGTTGCTGCTGTTTGATAGTCGGCTAAATACAAGGCTATTCGTGCCTTATAAGCCAACGCTGCACCCTTAGTTACTCGGTCGAAGGTAGTTGTTTTGGTAGGAAGAATATTGATAGCATAATCAAAATCCTCATAAACATGCTTTAAAACTTCGTTCTTTGCGGTTCTACCTTTAGCCATTCCCTCAGGGATTGTCAATTCTTCTGTGAAATAAGGAACATCTCCGAAGCGAGTAATAAGGCGTCCATAAGCTACCGCTCTGAAGAAATGTGCCTCCGCAACATATTGCATTACCTCTGCTTTATTTGCGCCTCTGTCTAACGCTTTTTGGTAAGTATTGATGATTCCGTTGGCATAAGAGATCATTTGGAAATTGGTTCTCCAATGCAAACCCACGATCCAATCCTCACTATTGATGGTTCCATTCTCGAAAGCTGTTAAGGCATCACGATACACAGTGTCATCACTCCAGTCTGTTTGGTTGTCTCCTTCTTGTCTCCAATAAGTCATATCATATAGCTTATTCACTGACATTTGGATCTCTTTAGCCGAAGAATACCAGTTTCCTGTTGAGCCACTAGACAACGGATTGAGATCTAAATCATGACAAGAAACAAGACTTAAACTTGTAATTGCAACAAGGAATATCTTTGAAATATATTTATTCATAATAAAATTACTAGAAGTTAATATTTAAACCGAACATTAATGAACGCATAATAGGATAGCCTGCGTCTACCACTTCAGGGTCCCATCCCTTTGGACAGTTATTGAAACTGAACAAATCATTAGCTGAAATATACACACGAAGTGACTTCACAAAGAAGCGATTCACAATGTGCTTAGGAATTGAATAGCCAAGAGTGATGTTCTTACAACGTAGATACCAGCCATTATATAGCCATTGATCAGACATTGAATAGTTTGCATCTGCATTAGAACGAGTGAGTCTTGGATACTTCATTTGCTTGTTTTGTTCGTCTGTGTTATATGAACTCCAATATTGCCCATCGATGAGTTGTGGGAAATTGAGCCAGTTTCCAGGAAGACCTTCCACCATTGATGGGGTCATTCTGTTCCACTTTTCGCCTACACCTTGGAACGAAACATTAAAGTCGAAGCCTTTATATGCTGCGCCAAGTGATAGACCATACAAGAAATGAGGTAGTGAACCCTTCAATAAAACACGGTCATACTCTGCCGAAATAATACCATCTGGAATTCCATTAGGACCTGAAACGTCTTCGTATTGAACGTCACCTACTTTAATATTCTTATTGAGTTTTGCTGAATTATCTAAGGTTGTTTGATCTTGGTAGATACCTTTACTACGATAACCATACCATTGATTAAATTCACTTCCTTCTCTATTGATTTGCGCTCCCACAAATTCTGTACCATTCATGTTGCCCATCACCGATTTATAATCAGATAGGTTGAAAGCTACATTGTATTGAAGTTCGCCAATTTTGTCACGCCAAGACAAATCAAGGTCGAAACCTTTGGTGTGCATTTTACCTGCATTGACATCTGGATTAGCATATCCCATGAAGATAGGGATTTGTAATGCCAACAACATATCTTTGGTATTCTTCTTATAATAGTCGAAAGTAAAGCTCAAACGATTGTTTAAGAAGCGTGCATCAATACCGATATCCCAGCTTTGAGTGGTTTCCCATGTGATGTCTTTCACTGCATATTTGCCTTGAGCGGCAGTGGTGATAGACATGGTTTGACCTGCATTGTACATCAAAGCTCTACCGAAATCGATTGAAGCTTGATAAGGATAATAACTTCCGATACGCTCATTTCCTAACTTACCAGTAGACAAACGCACTTTGAAGTGATTGAGCCAACGCAATGGCTTCATAAAGTTTTCTTCTGAAACAACCCAACCTAACGACAAAGAAGGGAACGAAGCCCAACGTGTTGCACGATTAAATCTAGAAGAGCCATCACGTCTTAAGTTCAATTCTAATAGGTATTTATTAGCATAAGAGTAGTTCATTCTGCTGAAATATGAGCGATATGAATATTCAAGTGCATTACCACCCACCTTTTGATGATCGCTTGGTGCAAGGTCAAGATATGGATAATCCATCAATTCGTAGTTGCTTCCGCTACCCAACATTTTTTCTTCTCTCATGTAGAAATATTCGTATCCTAACAATAAAGAGATATCATGAAGACCAATTGTCTTGTGATAATTACCCAAAGCTTGTGCTGTTATGTCGTAACCTTGCTTTCTTGTTTCTTCTAAAGAGGTTACATAGTGACCACCAAAGTAGCCTACCACCTTGTTAGGATCGTCGGCATTGGTATAAGGAACTTGCTTAACAAAGCTCTTGATGTTGTCGAAACGGAAGTTAGGAGAAGCAATTAAAGATAGTTTTAAACCTTCGATTGGCTTAATGTTCAATTCTCCCTTACCACCAATAGCATATCTGTTGGTTGCTTCAACACCACCTGCTTGAATCTTAGCAAGCATGTTTTCGCCGTCTTTCACGTCACCATAACGACCATCTTGCCAATGAACTGCATAGATAGGAGGAATGTTTCGACCACCATCATCAAATGGATTATGATGTGGAGTCTTTAAACGTGAATAGCTAAAGTTAGCATCTAAATGTGCCTCGATGTATTTATTTAATGAGAAGTCGTTGTTCAAACGAGTCATAAAGCGTTCGTAGTTACGATTAACATACATACCATCGCTCTTGTCGTAACGGAAAGATGCTTTCGACATCACCTTCTTTCCACCACCCATTAAACTGAAAGTGTGTGTTTGACGATTTACGTTTTTATTGTAAAGAACGTCTTCCCAATTAGTAATAGGATATTTATCGGGATTGGTTTTGTTGTTTTGTAGGTAATTAGCAATGAGGTCTTCTGCGTAAGTTTGGAACTTTCCACCTTGTGGATTATCGTTATAACGCAATTCGTTGGTCATCTCCATAAAACGCTTCCAGCCTACATATTTAGGCATAGTGGTTGGTTTATCGAAACCAAACTCGAAGTTATACGACATTTGTAAGTCGTCTGTTTTAGCACGTTTTGTGGTGATAAGCACTACACCTGCTGCAGCTCTTGAGCCATAAATAGCTGCCGATGCAGCATCTTTCAATACAGATAGATTTTCAACATCGTCGGGATTCACCATGTTTATATCACCAGGAACACCGTCGATGATCACCAATGGACTTGTATCACTTAAGGTGGTGATACCACGAATTTGCAATGTTGCATTGCTTTCAGGTGCTCCTCCGTTTCGAGTTACAGTTAAACCTGATGTTGCTCCCTGCAAAGCTGTTGACAAATGAGTAGCGTGACTGTCGCTAATGGTTGTGCTACTCACTGCACTCACCGCTCCTGTTAGGTTCTTTTTCTTCATTGTTCCATAGCCAACAACAACCACTTCTTCGAGTGCTGCTACGTCGTCTTGGAGTACAATGCTCATATTTTTTGAAGCCTTTAGCTCTTTATCTCTCCAACCAATGTACGACACAACGAGTATACTTCCTACTGGAGCATCTATCGAGAACTTACCATCGACATCGGTGATAGTGCGGTTTTGGGTTCCTTTTTGCACGATAGTTGCACCAATAAGTGGCTCGCCTTTGGTGTCGGAAACACGTCCTGTGAGCTTGGTTACAACCTTAGAGGTTTCGCCTTGCTTTGAAAGAATAACGTATTTGTTAGGAGTTAGTTCATATTTCAAGCCATTTTCTTTAGCTAGTTGTTCCAAGAAAAGATCAAGTCTACCACTTTGTTGCGCTAAAGAAACTGTACGATGGATATTTAAGTCCACATCACTATAAACAAACAAAAAGCCTGTTTGCTTTTCAATTTCAGACATCATCTTTTGCACTGTCAATGTCTTTGAAGACAAGCGCACTTGTTGCTGTTGTGCAAACACTGGGGCATTGCCTAACGTAAAGAACAAAAACAATGACAAAAAGGGTTTATTGAAATGTTTTGTTGCTTGCAAAGCACATTTCGCCCACATTGGTTTATTCATATTATTTATCATTTTTAGTTATATTTCTGTTTAGGTATATTTTCTTATTTCGTTGGTGTCTTGGTAGAAGATTGATCGTTTGTTTAGGCTAAGGCATACTTAAATAGATGGTTTGTTGTGCCTTTTGATGTTCGATTTTGAAGTGATGTACCCTACTAATTACATTGAGTATAGTTTCAACGCCATCGTCTTGACGGAATTTTCCGCTATAAACAAAATCGTTGATGGCATTGTTTTTCACCTTAATGGTTACATTGAAACGCTTTTGAAGCACTCCTATTATTTCTGCCATAGATTGTTTTGTAAAGACAATCATACCGTCTTTCCATTCTATTACATCACTATTTGCAACTTCAACAGACATCAAAGTTCCGTTGCAAACTAGCTTATAATTAGGCTGAAGCACCACCCCACTCTCTTCTTTATTCACTTCATACACCTTAACTGATCCTTCAATAAGGGTAACAATACTTTCTTTGTCTTTATAAGCCTCAACATTAAAGATTGTTCCGAGAGCTTTTACACAATGATTATTTGCTGTAACAATAAATGGATGTTCAGGGTCTTTGGCAACATAAAACAAGGCTTCGCCCTCTACTTTCACATTTCGCTCTTGACCAAACATTGAAGGATAAGTTACTTTTGAGCCAGAATTAGCCCACACTTCTGTACCATCGGGCAAAATAAGTTTTGCTCTTTGTCCTACAGGAACAGTTAATGTTTGCATGGCAACTTGTGTTTTATCAAACGAAACTTTATCTAGATAAAGATAACACATCACCGCACCCACCAAAACGGCAGCAATATAACGCCACCAATTGATCTTTTTTATTTCAGGATATTTATCTGTTTCTTTTTTGTTTGCACCTCTAAATGAAGTATATTGAACGTTTTTATCGCTAGAACGAAGAACCATATTCATCAAAGCCTCCATCTTCATTGCGCTTTCGACATCGTGCCTTAGCAACTCATTGGTGTTAACATCGTGCACAAAACGCTCTTTCTCCTCTTTCGATAGTTCGCCTGCTAAATATTTAAATATTCGTTTGTCCATATCAATAGATTGTTTTATTGTTATACGTAGCTATTTAATTTTCCGCTAAAAGGAAAATGTTAAACAAATTAAAATACGTTCTTTTATTTATTGTTATATTTCTCTTTTGTCTTTCAAAATATATCTTTTATGCAAAATGGCACATTTTTTTAGAACCAATTGAACAAGAGGAGATAAGAAAAGCATTGATATTAAGTAATAAAAGCACTGCTTTTGTCTTCCAAACACAATGCTTTTACACTGTAATTGCATTGTTATTACAAGACTTTTAATACAAGGTGGTTAGAGAGATTAAGGGATGTACTTTCGTAAAGAAGTAAGAATTAAAAAGCATATCTACATCTATTTATTATATAGGGCATAAAAAACGAACCCACTATCATTCTATC
This sequence comes from Prevotella sp. oral taxon 299 str. F0039, assembly GCF_000163055.2. Classification (GTDB taxonomy): domain Bacteria; phylum Bacteroidota; class Bacteroidia; order Bacteroidales; family Bacteroidaceae; genus Prevotella. The sequence continues at coordinate 1,564,123 of NC_022111.1, read as the reverse complement.
TGATAGTGAGTTCGCCTATTTTTCAATTTTATTCTGCTGATTTTTATCTCTTAGAAGGCTTTATTTCGAGTCGTATTTTATTCCTCTTTGTCGTCCTCCACTACATCTTCTTCTACCAAAAGGTTATCAATAATGAAGTTTTGACGCTCCATTGTGTTCTTTCCCATGTAGTATTCTAAGAGCTTTTGCACTTGATCTGTCTTATGAAGAGTAACTTGTTCGAGGCGCATTTCGGGTCCTATAAAGTGTACAAACTCATCTGGTGAGATCTCACCAAGACCTTTAAATCGAGTGATTTCGGGTGAAGGTCCAAGTTCATCTATCGCCTTTATACGCTCTTCTTCAGTGTAACAATAACGTGTTATGAAGTCGTTTTTCTTGTCACCTTGCTTTTGTTTATTGCCATTCTCTTCTAAAACGGCTTTATTTTTAATCTTTGTTTTCTTGTTTCTAACACGGAATAAGGGTGTTTGTAGCACATAAACGTGTCCCTTTTTGATTAGTTCTGGGAAGAATTGCAAGAAGAAAGTGATGATTAAAAGTCTGATATGCATACCGTCAACATCAGCATCGGTAGCCACAATAACTTTGTTATAGCGAAGAGAATCGAGTCCTTCTTCAATGTCAAGAGCCGCTTGTAGCAAGTTAAACTCTTCGTTTTCGTAAACCACCTTCTTAGTTAATCCAAACGAGTTAAGGGGCTTTCCACGCAAAGAGAATACCGCTTGAGTATTGACATCACGGCTTTTTGTGATACTTCCACTCGCAGAATCTCCCTCAGTTATAAAGATACAGCTTTTCTCTTTATCGTTATTTTTGCCATCACTATAATGAATTCGGCAGTCACGAAGCTTGCGATTGTGCAGATTTGCCTTCTTTGCTCGCTCCCTTGCAAGCTTTGTTACGCCTGCCATTGACTTGCGTTCACGTTCGCTTTCTTGTATCTTTGCAAGCATTGTTTCGGCAATATCGGCATGTTTATGCAGATAATTGTCTACTTCTGTCTTAACAAAATCACCAATATATTTATTGATGCTCACACCATCATTAGGGCTCATGGTTGTCGAACCCAATTTAATTTTGGTCTGACTTTCGAACATTGGCTCTTCAACATTAATGGCAATGGCTGCCACTAAGCCGTTTCTTATATCGCCATATTCGAAGTTTTTGCCCGAAAACTCTTTGATGGTCTTCGCAATATGCTCTTTAAATGCTGTTTGATGAGTACCTCCTTGGGTTGTATGTTGTCCGTTAACGAACGAGTGATACTCTTCTCCATACTGGTTAGTATGAGTAAATGCGATCTCAATATCTTCGCCAATGATGTGTATAATGGGATAAAGACCATCTGTAGTCATTGTATCTGTAAGAAGATCCGCAAGTCCATTACGACTCATTATGCGTCTTCCATTATACATAATGGCAAGTCCTGTATTGAGATAGGTATAGTTTCTCAACATTGTTTCTATGATATCGTCGTGAAAACGATAGTTTAGAAACAGTTGATTATCGGGTTCAAAGAATATAAAAGTTCCGTTTTCGTCTGTAGTTTTTGTAGTTTTATCGCTTTGAAGAATACCTCGTTCAAATATAGCTGTACGCACTTTGCCATCTCTATACGAACGAACTTCAAAGCGTTTGCTTAGCGCATTGACCGCTTTTATGCCGACTCCGTTCAGACCTACACTCTTTTTGAAAGCCTTGGAGTCGTATTTTCCACCAGTATTCAATACACTTACGGCTTCGATTAGCTTTCCTTGAGGGATACCTCGACCATAATCTCTAACCGAGACGCTTGCATTTTCTGTGATATCTATTTCTATTCGACGACCAGCATTCATCTTAAACTCGTCGATTGAGTTATCAACGACTTCCTTAAGTAATACATATATACCGTCTTCTGGTAACGAACCGTCACCCAATCTACCAATATACATACCGGGACGGGTGCGTACATGCTCCATGTCCGATAAGTGTCTGATGTTGTCATCGGTATATTTTACTTGATCTACCATGCTGATATTGTCTTTAATATTTTCCTTATCACTCTGCATTTAATACCTTTTTATAGCAGTTTCTACGTTTATGCATAACGGGATTAAGGGTCTCCCATTGACTTTGAACATTGGCATTGGTTTCCATTTCCACTTGGGTTTCTCCCCATTCAAATCCGTATGCTTGGTATCTTGGAATGAGATCAGCAAACATAAGGGCGTTAACTCCCTTCATTCTATACTCTGGAAGCACTCCCATTAGCAATAAGTCTACAATCTTTGTCTTATGGAATTTAATCGCTCTTAACAAGTGGAACCAACCAAATGGGAATAGTCTTCCCTTCTTACATTTCTGTAATGCCTCTGAAAGTGAGGGTAATGTAATACCTATTCCCACAAGTTTATTATCCGCAGAAGCATCTTCTACGAGGGTAATAAGACTTAAATCGGCAAATGGGAAATACATATTTATATATTGATCGATTTGCTTTTCCGACAATTCTGAGAAGCCATAAAGATCTTTATAGGTTGAGTTAATCAACTCAAAGATTTTCTTTCCATATCCGCCTTCAAAGACATCTTTCTTCGTTAGCTTTTTAATTCGAAGATTATAACGGTTCTGAATCATCTCAGCTATCTTGGCATACTTCTCTGGAACCGTATCAGGTACAAAGATTTTGTACTCTACATACTTATTATCTACTTCGTAACCAGGAAGGCTTTCCAACAATCTTGGATAGTAATCATAGTTATATATGGTTGGCATTGTGCCTAATTGGTCGAAACCCCATGTCAACATGCCTTCTGGATCCATATCTGTGAAGCCCAAAGGGCCAACGATTTCGGTCATTCCATGCGCCTTACCAAAGTCTTCTACTGCCTTTAATAGAGCCTCAAGAACCTCTTTATCTTCAATAAAATCAATCCAACCGAATCTCACTCGCTTTTGATCCCACTTCTCATTTGCTTTATGATTAATAATAGCAGCAACCCTTCCAACAACTTTGTTATCACGAATTGCAAGAAAATATTTTGCTACACAGAAATCAAAGGCTGCGTTTTTCTCTCTACTTAGAGTATTTACTTCATCACTATATAGATTGGGTACATCATATTCGTTACCTTCATAGAGGTCATAATGAAATTCAATAAAGGCTTTAAGATCTTCTTTTGTCTCAACCTTCTTTATTGTAATGGATGTCATTTATCTGTTATTTTAAATATATAATTTCTACAAAATTAGCAAATTAGTAAAGAATGACCAAATTTAATATCTGTCTTTTATATAATATTACTTGTTTGGTAGCTCTTCATTATTATGAGAGAATACTAATTTCTGGGGACAATGATTACTTATCTGCGCTTGTTCTTCTTTGCTAAAACGATGTAATTTAGGGAAATTAAAACGTAAAAAACGTTCTAATTCTCGTGTCACAGTAGCCTGTAAAGGACCAAATGGCACTTTCACTAAATCGTTTGTTGCCTGCACTTCGATTTTATCTGTCGTCGTGGTGGTATTATTATAATAGGTAGCACGAGTTGCATTAAAAGCACTTTGAGCCTTTACCATACTCTTATAGATATATTTTTTAGGAACAAGACTACATACCACACGAGTAAAAAAACATGCCAAAATATTGCGATTACTTGGATTCTGCACCTTAGGAGTACCAAAATATTTCCACATCCATATCTCTGTTCCTAACAAACAGCACTTCAAAAAGTTCACAACTCCACGATGCACCTTTTGCAACAGGGCATTATCTGGAATTTTATCGAATGGAAACACGTCGATAAATATACCTTGATGCATGGCTATTTCGCTAAAAGTTTCCTCTTTAAAAAGCGTTCCATTTTTCCTAACTTTTGCAAAGTAATAAGGCGTTTTAGGGTCTGTTTCGTAATAAGACAAGAAATATTGTTCGCCAAGAGCAGTGGGTGCAACTTCTAAGAACCTGTTATATTGATCTCGAGTCATACCAATATCGATATCATCGTCCCATGGAAGAATCGCTTCATCATACAAAGCACCTATCGCCGTGCCTCCTATTAGGAAGTAACGAATATTGTGTTCTTCGCAAACTCTTATCGTTTCACAAAAAATATCGTATAGTTCTCGGTGCAAAGCCTGCAATTCTTCTTTTGTATAGGTACGTTTCATCGATTCTTATAGAATTACTTTTTCAATATTTTTGAGCGAAGAAATGCAATGCTCTCGTTCAATATTTGAGCGTGCATAAGCTTCAATGCCATCACATAAAGCGTGCATGCAATTATCAATCTACTTGCAATGAGCAACCAAGGATTGTGCAACGAGGCGGTTAAACAATAGGCAATAACAGCCATAACCAATGCCGTTGCGCCAAAGGGCACTACATCCTTCAAGAAGTTCCAAAGCGAATAGCTGGTTAAACGATTGGTAAAGAAGAACCAAACAAATAACCATGCGATGTTTAATAAGGTATATGCAATCACCATTACACGTATTCCATATATCCAAAGCAAACTCATAATGATGATTTGAACCACTCCTAATCCGAAAGTGCAATAAAAATAGATATTCGATTTGCCCTTACTGATAATCATGTTCGACAACAATGTTGATAAAGGAATGGTCGCTCCGCTAAAGCAAAGAATTTGAATTAGCTCGGCACTATCGAGCCATTTTGCCGTAATCGATACCACAATAAATTCTTTTGCCACCATTCCGAAACCTAAAAGAAGTGGAAACGACACAAAAGAAGTGAAGCGCATTAGCTTACGAAAGGCAAGAAGTTGGCGGTTTTCTTCATCTTTTAAATCTACAAGCATGGGCTGAGCCACTTGGTTCACCATGTTTTGCGCCAACATAAAACACTTAGAGTTCCATTGATAAGCTTGGTTATAGATTCCCGTTGCGTGTGAACTAAAGTAGTGACCAAGCATAATGTTCAAGATATTATTATTGACATGGGTGGTAATTGAGGTTGCAAGTATTTTAAAAGAGAATTTAAACATACTGCGAAGTGGCGAAAAATTGATATTCTTCAACGTTGGACGCCAAGGAGAAAAGTACCACACAATGAGCGTATTAATCAGCACATAAACCAACCCTTGCGTTGCTAACGACCAATAAGCCATACCATTATAAGCCATCACCACACCCGTTATGCTAGACAACAGTACTGCAATCATTCCAGCTTTTGCCTGCTGTTCTGCCATCATATTTTTAAAAAGAAACGCCGATTGAGCTGTTCCAAACGATGCAATGACAATACTCAAAAAAGCATATCTACACAAAGGAACGAGCTTATCATTATGATAGTAGTCGCCAATAAGAGGCGCGCAGAAAAACAACAACAGGTAAAGCGAAACACCCATAATGATGTTAAACCAGAAAACAGCATTGTAGTGAGCCGACGTTGGGGCTTTAAGATTGGCAATAGCAGTGGTGAATCCGCTGTTTTGTAGAGTGGTTGCAATGAGCGAAAAAATACTAATCATTGCCATCATGCCATAGTCTTCGGTAAAAAGAATTCTGCCTAAGATTATTCCGAAGATTAATCCTACGAGCTGTTGAACGGCATTATTCATACCGCCCCATAACAAACCTTTAGTCGTTTTCTCTTTTAATGTCACCATTTATCTACACTATAATAAATTGCAAAGATAAAAACAATTCAATAATTAGTGACTCTTTCAGGTAGATTTAATTGCAAAAAGCAGGCTTTTCATGTTCTCTTAGAGCAAAAAGAGTATTTTTAAGATATGTTCTTTACCCACCCTTGCGCCACAGAAAGAATGTGTTTACCTTACTACTCATTCACTCTTTCAGGCTGTCTAGAATGAATAAAAAGATAGGTTTTGTGCCTATTGTTCTGTTTTTTAAGTACTTTTGCAAATATGAAGGTATATTTCTATCACACACAAGACATTCAACACATTCTGCAACAGATTGAAAAGCAAGAGTTTCCACCACATTTTTTATATGGTGCAACGCTCTTTTCAAAGCACGGAGTTGATGTGGTGTGGCATAAAAGCAAGCTCAACCAAAGTCGTTGGAAGATGATGGTGCGCACCACATGGCGCATACTCACTTGCAAAGAATCGTTCGATGCAGTTTATGCAACACATTATCGTGGATTAGAACTAATTGTTTTCTTGCGAGCACTTCATCTTTTTCGCAAGCCAGTGATTGTTTGGCACCATCAACCCATCATCAAATCGCCCTCAAAGTGGCGTGAGTGGTTGGGCAAATTGTTTTATAAAGGATTCGACGAGTTGTTCTTTTTCTCTCAAAAATTGGTGAACGACTCATGCAAAACAGCCAAATATCCACCTCAAAAGATGCACTTAGGACATTGGGGAGCCGACCTAAAGTTCTACGATTCTATTCGTCATCAAACCCAACGCACAAAGGGTTTCATTTCAACTGGTAAAGAATTGCGAGACATGCCCACTCTTATCAAGGCCTTTAACGCCACCAATGCTCCGTTAGACATTTATATTAACGAGCAGAATGGTGATGTAAATTATAATAAGGTGTTTGCCAATTTAACGCTCAACGATAATATTAAGGTGCATCAATGGAACCGATTAGCACCCTATGAGCTTGCCCTTGAGGTGAATAAAGCCAATTGTGTGGTGATATGTTGCCAAGAATCGAAATACACGGTAGGCTTAACTACGGTGGTAGAAGCACTTGCTTTGGGCTTACCTATTATTTGTAGTCGCAACCCTCAGATACCAATCGACTTTGATAAAGACGGCTGTGGCATCTCAGTTCCTTACTATGATGTAGAAAATTGGACAAAAGCTATTGATTATATCACCCAAAATCCAACCGAAGCTACAGCAATGGGAGCACGTGGAAGAGCTCTTGCTGAACGTGAATATAACAACGAAAAATGCGCTGAAGTAGTTACTCAGGTGATTAAGAAATACGATAAAAAAGCATAATGAATAATGGTTTTTATCGTATTATAACATTACTGCGTTGTTGCATCTATCCCACAACATTTCTATTTCACCCCCATTATTCATTTCCTTTTCTTTATTAGCCAACCTTTTATTGCATCTCCTTTTAGAATCCCCAAAGTATTTACGTTTTACTTAAATTGAGAAAGCAAGAAGATAGTATTGCTTTTACATTTATTTTTCGCAAAAATATACTACCTTTGTCCATCTATGACACATCAAACGCATACATTTACCAACGGATTACGCCTGGTTTGCGTCCCCCATTCATCACAAATTGTGTATTGTGGATATTACATTAAAGCAGGAACAAGAGATGAGTTGAGCAACGAAGAGGGCTTAGCACATTTCTGTGAACATATGTCTTTCAAAGGCACAGCAAAGCGTTCGGCACGTAACATCATCAATAGTTTGGAACAATATGGTGGCGATTTAAATGCTTTTACAACCAAAGAAACAACCGTTTATCATGCAGCAATATTGTCGAAGCATATTTATAAGGCTGTAGAAGTGCTTACCGATATGGTGTTTAACAGCGTTTATCCACAAAAAGAGATTGCAAAAGAGGTTGAAGTGATTTGCGATGAGATAGAGAGCTATAACGATTCGCCCTCTGAACTCATTTATGATTATTTCGAACAAGAACTCTTTGGCTGTGCAGCTTTGGGTCATAATATTTTAGGAAAGGCAGAGAATGTACGACAATTCACCACTGCCGATGCTCAAAGATTTACACAACGAATGTATCAACCCAATAATATGGTGTTCTTTGTGTATGGAGATGTTGATTTTAAACGATTGGTTCAGCAACTCAATAAGCTAACCAGTGCTTTCCCAGAAGCCACTCCTCGTTTGCAAAGAGAGATGCTCTTACCTAACGATATATTAAAGACAACGAGCGTCGAAGGCACTCAAAAGGTGATAAAACGCAACACGCACCAATGCCATGTCATGATAGGTGCCAAGTCGTTTAGCGTGTATAACAAGCAACGTGTGGTACTTTATTTGTTGAATAACATATTAGGTGGGCCAGGAATGAACGCTCGTTTCTCTATTGCTTTGCGTGAAAAACGAGGCTTAGTGTATAGTGTCGATAGCTCGATGGTGTGTTATAGCGATGTAGGAGTGTGGAGTGTGTACTTTGGTTGCGACCCTCACGACCTTAAAAAATGCATCGCCTTGGTGAAAAAAGAAATGCAACGCCTGTGCGATAGCATGCTTACAACCAAGCAAATAGCCAGCGCAAAGCAACAGTTAAAGGGGCAAATTGCAGTGTCATGTGATAGTAGAGAGAGCTTTGCACTCGACTTTTCAAAAGCCTTTCTCTATTTCAATGAGGTGAAATCTATCGACGATTTGTTTACCGAAATAGATGCTATTACACCTCAAGAGATCATAAATGTTTCGAGAGAAATATTCGATTCCAATCGCTTATTCACCCTCATTCTAGAATAAAATAAAAGCTACTGCCTTTAAGCAGTAGCTTCTTTTTATGGCATAACGCCTTTAAGTTCTTCTAACCTAATGCCGTTTTGTATTCTTAGTGTTAACGAGTCGCCTTTAACAAGCTGTGATGTAGGAATGCTTAACAATGCAGGTTCTGTTACATTATTGGTGGTTTCTTTGTTGCTAAACACCACAGTCCAAATATAATGTACATTGTTTCCATGGCTCATTGTAAGTTTCTTTTCTGCAATAGAGATATTAATGGGCTTATCTTTCACCTTCTCTAAACGCATTGGAACCGTTAGTTGAACGTTCAAATACTTCTTATTCTTAGCAAAGTTCGATGCAACATATAACACAGGGTCGCTCTTTACGTCTTCAGTTGTTTGTGTAACAGGTTGAAGAAGCATCATCGGAATGAAGCCTAAGATAGACTTTACCTGGTCTTTTTCACGATAAGTAACTATTGCACGATAGAACGTTTCAGTGCCAGTTAGCCATGGATGTTGTGTAGGAAGCTTGACACTTGCCTTCTGATCATCGTCAAATACGATATTAGCAGTTTGGTCTTGCTTGTTAATAGTTACCTCTGCGGCATCTCGTTTTAGGTAAGAATTTTCTCCATCCCCACCATCAAAGGTGTTTGAAGTGCAGGCTGTTAATAGTAGTAAGGCTGCACCAATAATTGTTTTTATTTTCATATAGCTTTAAAATGATTAATTGCTGGGTTGGCATACATTGTTAATATACGCTCACGAAGATAAGCTTCATCTTTGTTTTCGATTTGAATTTTGTTCAATTGACCAGTGATATAGTCTTCGAAAGTTTGCTTTTCTTCGTGTGTGTAATAGTTACTATATTGGTTATTGTTCTCTAATAGGTCGAGAGCAATATAGTTATTAGCATACAAACGATAGTTTGCATGTATTTGTTGATCGATATGTTGCGCCACAATTGCATAAAAATCGTTCTTAGAAAGTTCGCTGTCGAGCGATTCAAGAAACGAGTCAATACACCCTACACTGTGATAATGAATGCGACCTTTATATCCCATGATGCCCGTTTGCATACTTATGATATCGTCTTGAGCACTTTTTTTATACTCAGGATTGTCTCTCTTTAACTGAAACTCCATTGCCTTTAGATAGTCGCAGGGGTCGTATTCGTACGAAATAGCTAAGGGAACGATGTGCATTTCCTTTAGTTTATCAGCCAAAGAGCCTTCTCCACCAATGGTAAGCATTTTCAAAAGAGCCTCTTGAGTGCGGTCGTTTGAGTCTTTTGCTCTGCCCTCTCGTTGCGCAATCCAAATGTTTTCGTTTTTGTTAGTGATCACAAAATGCATGTAGTTAGATAGGCGTTTGCTGGCAATGAGCATCTGACGAGGGGGCAAACCACGCTCAACAATGAACGATTTGTTAATTCTTACAAGGTCTTTTACCCACGGAAGAGACAATAAGTTGTCGCCAATTGCAATCTCACACGATGTGTCAAATCCTGCATCTATTAGTAGAACGTCGAGAATTGCCGAATCTAATACAATGTCACGATGGTTACTTAAGAAAGTAAAATTTTTACTTTTATCTATCGCATCGCTGTTAAATGAAACCGATTTAGCCGTTTTATTGAGTACCCAATAAACAAACTTATAACTAAAAACACGTTGAAATTCCATACTATTTTTTACTTCTTTCATCTTTTGATGAAGCGTTTCAACGGGTATTTCAGGGAAGATATAAGGCAAAATAGAGCGAAATTGCTCGCTACTAAATAGCCTATCAATCGCCTCGGGCAATTCTTCTGGCTCGAAAGGGCGTATGTCTTTAAATTCTTCAGGTATCATCATATCTTTAAAGTATTTGATGTTTAAGATGCAACTGGATTGTTTTAGAATTGACGTTCAACGATGTTTGTAAGCACATCGGTCATATTTAAGCCTGCAGCACGAACCTGTTGAGGAATGAAACTTGTTGCAGTCATACCAGGAGTGGTGTTGATTTCTAATAGGTTTAGAACATCCTTGCCGTTAGAATCTTTACTAATGATGTAGTCGATACGTATAATTCCGTTGCAACGCAATAACGAATAGATTTCTTTTACCTCATTAGCTACACGCTCTGCAGTGTCTGGATGAAGGCGAGCAGGGGTGATTTCTTGTACTTGTCCGTTATATTTTGCGTTGTAATCGAAGAACTCATTTTCTGTAACTACTTCGGTTGCAGGAAGCGAAACCAATCCTTCTTTAGTGGCATAGCAGCCTATTGAGATTTCAGTTCCTTGTAAAAAACTTTCTATCATCACCTCATTGCTTTCGTTAAAGGCAAGCTCTAAGGCTGCAGGAATATCGCTTTTGCTTTTCACTTTCGATACTCCAAAGCTCGAACCATCGGCTGCTGGCTTAATAAAGCAAGGCATTCCAAGTTCACTCTCAATCTTTTCTGCGCTTATTTTATGTGCCTCGTCTTTGTAAACTACCATACTTTTAGCCACATTATAGCCAAAACCACGAAGGTAATTGTTCAAAACAAACTTGTTAAAGGTCATTGCTTCTACCAAAACTCCAGATGTAGAATAAGGCAATTGAATCATATCAAAGTAGCCTTGAAGTAGTCCATTCTCGCCAGGGGTGCCGTGAATAGTGATATAAGCATAATCGAAGACGACCTTATTGCCATTCAACTCAAAAGAGAAGTTATTTTTATCAATTGGCAGTTGTTGATTCTCTTCAACATTCACCCACCACGATTCTTTACTAATTTCTACAATATAAACATTGTAACGCTCTTTATCGAAGAACGAATAAATTCCTTGTGCCGAGCGTAAAGATACCTCGTGTTCTGATGAGTAGCCACCACATACAATGGCAATATTTCTTTTTTGAGTCATATTTGCTTATTCTTTATTTGTCAATTATTGAAAGTATCGTTATTAGTTCCTTCTATATACACACGCCATTTGTTTAACATTGTATCTAAATCGTTAGGCAATGGTGATGTAAAGTGACATTCTTTTTGGGTTGTTGGGTGAACAAAGCCCAGTGTTTGTGCGTGAAGTGCTTGTCTGTCGCATATATTAAAGCAGTTTTGAACAAACGATTTGTAGCTAGAGCTTCTGTTTCCACGAAGTATTTCCTTACCTCCATAACGTTCATCTCCAAACAAAGGGTGCCCAATATGCTTCATGTGAGCACGTATTTGGTGTGTTCTGCCTGTCTCTAATATACACTCTATGAGCGTAGTATAACCAAATCGCTCGATAACTTTATAGTGAGTAACGGCAGGTTTGCCTATTCCTGAGTCGGGAGAGAATACTGTCATGCGTTGACGATCTTTAGGATCACGACCGATGTTGCCTTCAATTCTGCCCTCATCTTCAGCGATATGTCCCCAAACAAGAGCCTTATAGCTTCGTGTAGTAGTTTTATTAAAGAACTGAACACCTAACTTTGTTTTGGCATTAGGAGTTTTTGCCACTACCAACAAACCGCTAGTATCCTTGTCTATGCGATGTACTAAACCCACTTCGGGACTGTTTGCGTCGAAGTTCTTATCGTCTTTCATGTGCCAAGCAACGGCATTTATCAGTGTACCATGAAAGTTTCCCACTCCTGGGTGCACCACAAGTCCTGCGGGTTTGTTTACTACAAGCAATTCAGCATCTTCGTAAACAATATCTAAAGGTATGTTTTCTGCCTCGATAGTGTTATCGTGTCGAGGGCGATCGAGCATTAAAGTAACCACGTCGTTGGGACGAATTTTATAGTTACTCTTCACAGGTTGGTCGTTTACATGCACGAAACCAGCCTCTGCTGCCTTTTGAATTCTGTTTCGACTACTATGTTGAAGTTTCTCGAACATAAACTTATCTACTCGTAAAGGCTTTTGACCTTCGTCGGCAACGATGCGAAAATGCTCGTAAAGTTGTTGTTCGTCGTCTTCTAATAACTCGTCGTTATCTATTGATATATTTTCGTCGTTAATCACAAATAAAATGTTTTTGTTTGATGATATCGTAACTTCTCTTTGTTATTTATTCTCCGGGGACGGGTATTTCTTCAAAATCATCCCCTTCATTGCCTTGTGAATTGTCGTTACGATATATGGGTTCAACATAGCTTACGCTGTCACTTGCACTGCGCATACCATTTCCTACTAAAATAGTTAGTGGTTTATCTACAGGTATTTTTTCTCCTGCTACTACATTTCTATCGCCTATCATGATACCATAAACCCAGTCTTTCTCTCCTGGAACTTGCTTAGGTGCAGTGAGTTTGAAGCCCATTGACTGTAGTTTTACCATTGCTTCACGAAGGGAACTGTTGTCGATTACATCGGGAAGAGTAATGGTTGGAGATTTAGAAGAGTTGATGGTGAGATAGATGATGCGACCCGATTTTACCCTTTCGCCACCCTTTGGATTTTGTTCGAGAATACAATCTGGAGGCAATGTTTTGATATAACCCGTGTCTACCACCTCTACTTCAAGTCCTAAACGTTTGAGTTGAGCCTCTGCTTCTTGGTAAGATTTGAACTTAAGATGAGGCACAATGATCGATTCTCCATGATGGGTGTAGAGCGATAAACCATATTTTATCCCCCAAAGACAAAGCACCACCACGCCAATCATTGCGAGAATGTTGAGCCAAAGATATCTACTCTTGAACTTACCTATAAATTCTGACGATTCCATTTGTGTCTTTTTCGTTTGCAAAATGACGTCCACACGTTTTAGATAATTTTATTCTTAGTGATTTGCATCACATCGCATGAACTGCAAGAGAGCGTGTTATCATATAAATAAATAACGTCTCTTCTTTGCAAAAGTACAAAAAAAACATTACATAGCTCATTGCTTTGCAATTCATTTTCTAGTTATGTAAGTCAAAGAGTTATGATGATTGCAAGTAAAAGCAATGCAATTGACCTGCAAAAGCATTGCTATTGTGTGTCAAAAGCAATGCAATTAGCATGTAAAAACGTTGCTTTTGCAGGGATAAAAAAAACTCCAACACACTATGTGCATTGGAGTTTAATGATGTTGTGCGCCTGCAACCTTTGTTGCTTTGGCGTTATTGTGCTTTGAAACGTTTAAGAAAGCAATTTTTTAACGATGGTAGAGATGGTTCCGCCCTCTGCTTTTCCAGCCATTTGTTTGCTTGCTTGCCCCATTACTTTACCCATATCTTTCATGCCTTGTGCCCCTGTTTCACTAATAATGTTAGCTACAATCTTCTCTATCTCTTCGTTAGAGAGAGGCTTAGGCAAGTATGCCTCAATCACTTTAACCTGTTCTATTTCGTGAGCAGCTAAGTCTTCACGACCCGATTGTGTGAAAGTGGTGGCAGATTCTTTGCCTTGTTTTGCTAGTTTCTGAAGTATTTTAAGAGCATCTGCATCGCTTAATTGATCGTTTGCACCAGGTGCTGTCTTTGCTTCAAGGAACACTTTCTTAATGTTACGCAATGTTTCTAAACGCACTTTGTCACGTGCTTTCATTGCATCTTTAATGTCATTGCTGATTTGTTCGAATAGTTCCATATCTTTATCTTTGATATTTTACGTTCTTATTTATGCAAAAGTGATGAGTCCTTGCACAGGTTCTTGTCCCTCGTTGTTATCGTTTGTAGGATCTTTCTTTAGCTTACGACGAATATCTTCGAGTGCTTTGATACTGCGTTTGTAGGTTGGAATCTTCTCAACTTCAAGAATAATTTCTTCATTTGATAAATCTTCAGAATCGAATAGGAACACGTTAAAATTGCGTTTTGTATTTCTGTGTGCCACATCTCCACCATAATATTTACCTCTAAGCATCATCTTTTGAGCCACTTCTTGCTGCCTTTTAGCATTGTTGATAGCCTCTTCTTGAGCTTCTTTCTTGTTCATGTGATTCTCAACAACATCGATATCTTTCATACCAAAGCCCGTTGCAAGAATGGTTACCTTTACTTTTTCTCCCAACTCAGGGTCTACCGACAGACCAAACTTAGATTCATAGTCACCTGTAATATTGCCCATAAACTCGTGAACCTCATTCATTTCTTCCATAGTGAACTTGGTTTTTTCGTCCTTGTCGTCGCTAATCTTGATGCTTAAAAGGATTTTCTTTGAGTTATAGATGTCGTTATCGTTGAGTAGAGGCGAGTTAAGTGCATCTTCAATAGCCTTCCTTAATCTGCCTTCTCCTTCACCATAACCAGTGCTCATGATTGCAACTCCGCCTTCTCTCAACACGTTTTTAACGTCTTGGAAGTCGACATTGATAATACCATGCTCTGTAATTATCTCTGCAATACTTCGTGCTGCGATGCTAAGAGTGTCGTCTGCCTTTCCGAAAGCATCTAAAACACCTAGCGAAGGATATATTTCTCTGAGGCGTTCGTTGTTGATTACCAAAAGAGCATCAACGTTTTTTGCCATTTCTTCTACGCCATCTAGAGCTTGATCGATTTTCTTTGCGCCTTCGAAAATAAATGGAATGGTAACGATTCCCACTGTAAGAATATCCATTTCCTTACTTACTTTCGCTACGATAGGACCAGCACCTGTACCTGTTCCACCACCCATTCCGGCTGTGATGAATACCATTTTGGTTCCATCGCTTAGCTTTGCACGAATTTGTTCTATGCTGTTTTCAGCCTCAGTACGACCCTTTATAGGGTTAGTTCCTGCTCCCAAACCTTCGTCTCCCAATTGAAGTCTGTCTGGAATGGGCGAGTCTTCGAGTGCTTGTCGGTCGGTGTTGCAAACCAAGAAAGTTACATCATGAATTCCTTCTCTATACATGTGGTTTACAGCGTTACCGCCTCCACCTCCAACACCGATTACTTTTATTATACTTTTCGCTTTCTTAGCTGATATAAATTCTACTCTTCCGCTGTCGTTAAATGCGTTATCTGCCATATTATTTGTGCATTAAAAACGTTAAATCTGCTTGTTTTCTTACTCTCCTTCTTCTTTCATTATCTGATCGAAGAAATTCTTTGTCTTTCTGAATAGCTTGTTTAAAGGACTATTTTTACGCTTCTCTTCTTCTAATCTGCGTTCTTCTTCCTCTCTAGCTCTTTGCTCAGCTTCTTCCTCTTCACGCTTTCTTCTTGCTTCTTCTTCAGCCTTTTGTTTCTCAGCTTCAGTAGGAACAACACCTCTTCCCTGTGTTTCTGTTATCGAACGAGGAGCCTTTGGTGCCTCTACAGCAGTAGAAGTGGTTTCTGTATTATTTTCTTTTGCGAATAAATCGCTTGTTAGTTCGTCGCCAGCACAGTTCATATCGCCTTTTGCAATCAATCCTAATACGGTATTCATAGTTGCATTATGTGCTGTAATTTCAGGAATGTTAGAGTTAATTGTCTCTTGAACAAAGTTGGCAATTCTTATCTTATCAACTCCAGTGTGTTGTTTAAACGCCTTTTCTATGTTCTTCATGTTTGATACTCCACCTGTAATTATGAATCCACCTAATAGCTTATCGGTGTATTCGCTAGGCACTTGGTACCATACATTCTTTATAATTTCTTCTAAACGAGCCTCTACAATCTCGATAAATGTCTTGCTATCAACTTGTCTATCTTCATCGATTGAGTACTTTAAGTTCTCGTCAATATCTTTGCTATCAGTATAAGCCGAAGCGTATTTGAGCTTTATCTTTTCTGCATTTTCATCGTCCATCTGAAGTGATGCGATATCTATTGTGATGTTATTTCCACCCAATGGGATAACAGCTAGATGGCGGAGAATGTTGCGATAGTATACTGAAACGGTTGTAGTTTCAGCACCTAAATCAACTAAAACACAGCCAACTCGCTTTTCTGCATCGGTTAAAACGCTGTCGGCTAGAGCCAATGGAGCAAGATACATCTCTGCAATTGCGATGCCAGCATTATCGAAACACTTATTAAGATTGCGGTAAAAAGATTTCTTCCACAATATATTTAAAAGGTTTGCTTCGAGTCTTGTGCATTGAATACCAACAGGGTCGAGTTGATATTGTGCATCAACTTTATATTCTTGAGTTATTGCATCGAGGACTTCTTGTGCGGGATAAGTCATGCTTCTGTTTGCATCCATTAGTTCATTTACCATGTCTAAGGTTACAACAGTATCTAAAGGAAGTTCTTTAATCAATGTATTCTTGACGCTTCTTATGCTCTGTCCGCCTACACCAACATACACTTGAGCCACCTTAGACTTTAGAGATGTCTCTAAACGTTTGATGATATTGGTTAAGCATTGCACTGTTTTGTCAATATTATACACGACTCCTTTGTTGATACATGAGGTGGAGTCTTCTTTAATTACTGAAAGAATTGAGATGCTTCCATCTATGTTTTTCTTGCCAGCAACACCAATAATATTGGTTGACCCTAATTCAATTGCTACAATAAATTCCTTTGCCATAACTATATTTCGTTATATTTTCTAAATTCGTTTCTTACAAATAATTTGGTTATCAAACTCTAAATTGATATAAGAATATTTGTTCCAGCCTGCCTGAGACAATCCATATTTATAGAATTTCTCTAGTCTTGACAGCTTTGTATCTATAAAATTCTTTATCAATAGTTCCCGTTTTTCACGGTTTCGACTTTCTGGAATCTGACCAAGATAGATGATATGATCACCTATTCTTGGTATAATTTCGATGCCACCATTAGGTAATACATTGATTTGTTCAACAAGATTTTGCCACAGTTCGTTATTAATTATTGTGCGACTCATTGGCGAAATATATCTTTGAGCAAACGAACGAGAGATGGGACCTGTTGCAATGATAAGGTCAGAGGTATAATGTGAGTTAGGCATTATACAGTCTTTGTCGTCTACATAATAATCTTCTCCGTTCTGAGCCTTTATTCTTACCACTGGCATTCGCTGTGTAATGGTGATGTTTACGTGCCCTTCTTGAGTTTTATAACATTCTGCCGTACTCACGAATGGGCTTTTTGTAAGCATCTCTTCAATGCGTCTTGTGTCGATATAGCGCATTGGTTTTTCAAGCGGGAATAGCTTATTTTTTTGCAATCTCGCTTTTATTTCTTTGGCATCTATAAACCCATTGGTAGTACCATCTGCAACATTGATCTGCACTTTACTGCAGGTCGTAGTTGTTGCGTAGGGCTTATTGAACGATGTGAACGCAAAAACAAGATACACTGCCAATGCAACATCGAGCAAGATGGTTACTATTTTCTTTACATTAATTTGCATATTGACCGAAAAGAGGTTGATGCCTTACTTATATAATATGATTTATTCTTTTGATTCTATTATTTTTGTGAGCTGTGGCATATAGCTTTCTATGTCGCCAGCACCTAATATTACGAGCACATCGAAGTCACGTTCACGAGCCAAATCGAGCAATTCTTCTTTGTGAATCATTTGCTTTTGAACTCCATCTTTCAAGCAGTCGTAAATCAATTTACTTGTAACTCCTTCGATTGGAAGCTCTCTTGCGGGATAGATATCACATAAAATTACTTCATCTAACAAGCTAAGAGCCTCTGCAAAGTCCTTATAAAAGTCTTTTGTTCTACTGTAAAGGTGAGGTTGGAAGATTGCAGTTATTTTGCGATTGTTATAAAGTTGTTTTAAACTTCTTGCGCTTTGAAAAATCTCTTTGGGGTGATGTGCATAGTCGGAGAGCAACACATGCTTGTCGTTCTTTATCTTAAAGTCGAATCGTCTCACCACTCCATGATACGAACTCATACCATATCGCAATTCATCTGCAGTGCAACCGCATATTTGAGCCAATGCCATTGCTGCCACTCCGTTCTCAATATTGATAGGAACAGGTTGTCCTAGTTGAATGTTATATACGTTTTCGATGGGCGAAATGAAGTCGAATGTAATCTCTCCATTCTCTATTTTGATGTTTTCAGCATGAAAATCGCCCTCATTCTCGCTATATTCATACACCTTAACACCATCAACTACGGCAGGAGTCATTTCTAATCCCTTTTTAATGATCAAGGCACCGCCTGGTTGAATGAGTGTTGTATAGTGTTTGAAGCTTTCCAAATAAGCCTCTTTTGTTCCGTAAATATCTAAGTGATCGGGGTCTGTTGAGGTGATAACAGTGGCATAAGGGCGCAACCAATGAAAGCTTCTGTCGAACTCATCGGCTTCAATTACAACATATTCGCTATCTTTTGATAAGATATAGTTAGTGCCATAGTCTTTCGAAATACCTCCAAGAAAGGCATTACAGTCTACATTACTCTGGTGAAGAATGTGTGCACACATCGTAGAAGTAGATGTTTTGCCATGTGTTCCTGCCACGCAAATGCCTTTATGAGTGCGAGTTAGTGTTCCTAACACTTGTGCTCTCTTTTGAATATCGAAGTTATTTTCACGGAAGAAGATAAGTTCTTTATGTGTAGAAGGAATGGCTGGAGTGTATACCACCAATGTGTTTAGAGGATTCTTGCAGGCATGTGGTATTTCGTCTACATTCTCTTCATAGTGAAGAAGCATGCCCTCTTTCTCTAAATTACGTGTTAGGTCGGTTGGAGTTTTATCGTAACCTGCAACAACAAGTCCTTTTGCAAGGAAGTAACGAGCTATTGCACTCATTCCAATTCCACCCGCACCGATGAAGTATACTGCTTTTATTTCGTTTAATTCCATTATTGTTTTGCTATTTTTAGCACCTCTTCAGCAATGCGTTCTGCCGAGTTTTTGAGTGCCATCCCTAAGATATTTTGATGTAATTCGTTTAGTTTGCTCTCGTCGTTGATAATTGACAACGCTGTATTAATAAGTTTTTCGGGTGCCTCTGCATCCTTAACATACACTGCCGCCTGCTTGTTTACAAGGGCAAGAGCATTCTTCGTTTGATGATCTTCAGCCACATTAGGACTTGGAACCAATATCACTGGCATACCTAAAAGGCAGAATTCGCTGATAGAGCTTGCACCTGCACGACTAATAACCATGTCGGCTGCAGCATAAGCAGAGGCCATATCGCTAATAAAGTCGGTGACATGAAGATTAGCAAGAGGCTCTTCGCCTTCTAATTGTTTTGCTATTGCTTCTTTATACACCTTTCCTGTTTGCCAAATAAATTGCACATCGCTGTTTCTTATTTCGCTAAGATGTTGCAGAATACTCTCATTAATGGTTCGAGCACCAAGACTTCCGCCAATAATTAAGATGGTTTTCTTTTCAGGATCTAACTGAAATACTTTGCGAGCGTCTGCCTTTGAAATGTTGTTTTGCAAGATATTCTGACGAACAGGATTGCCTGTAAGTATTATTTTGTCGTTTGGAAAGAAACGATTCATACCTTCATACGCCACACAAATTTTGCTTGCACGCTTTGCTAACAGCTTGTTTGTTACACCTGCGTAGGAGTTTTGTTCTTGAATGAGATAGGGAACGCCAAGCGAAGCGCATTGGTTGAGCGTTGGACCACTGGCATAACCTCCAACACCAACAGCCGCATTAGGTTTAAACTCTTTAATGATAGCTTTTGCTAAACGGCGACTTTGCCAGAGTTTATAAAGCACTTTTATGTTTTTCCATAGGTGTTTTCTGTCGAAACCGCATACAGGTAAACCTTTGATCTCATATCCAGCGTCGGGCACTCGTTGCATTTCCATACGTCCTAAAGCACCTACAAACAAAATGTTTGCAGTGGGTTCTAACTGCTTTATGGCGTTAGCAATTGAGATTGCAGGGAAGATATGTCCACCAGTTCCACCACCACTGATAATTATTCTCAAGTTTCTTTCCATTTTATTAATGTGATATATCCTTGCAAAAATAATCAAAAAAAATGTATTGAGGGCTGTTTTTTAGATAGATTTTGTATTAAAACAAGTATTGTTTCTTTGTTTTTGTCTTTTTTTGCGTATTAACTCTTAGGTTGTTTCTTGTGAGTTATCAAAACAAATAAAAAAACTATAGCCTTCATTAGAAGAAAAGAAGTCCTAAAAAACGACAAAATAAAAGGGCACATCATGTAGATGCGCCCCCTGGTTATAGAGTGATTAAGAGATTATCTCTTATACATTTTCCAAGTTTTGTTACCTTGTTTTAGAATAACAATACCTCTGTAGTTGCTGTTATTGCTATCTAACTTCATACCATCGATGGTGAATAGTTCGTAAGGCTCATCAAAGTTTGGTTGTGCAAAAGCATCGTTTGTGGTGTTGTTGATACCTGTTGTTACTTTAGTTCCTTTAACATTCATCGATTTTATTTGCCATGTTGGGCAGTTAGTTGTTGTTGATTTGTAGCGGAATTGCAACTTTACCTTCTTACCTGCATATTTTTCAAGTGAAACAGCTGTGGCTTTCACCGCCTTAAAGCTTTTTCCATCGCCCCAAACAGGAATATTAAGTACTTCTGTTGTACCGTCAACTACCACCTCAACGCTTAGGTTTTCATGATTACCAAATTTCAAAGCGTGCTCTAAATCGAGTGTAAGATCTTTATAATTTGTTAAGTCTATCTCTGGAGTAATTAACAAAGCTTCACTCGCAAGTCTTTGTTTCTTCACGAAAGCAGATGCTTTAAACACTTTATGAGTTTCGTCATGAGTCCACACATAGGTTGAACCAGTTGGGAGAGTGATGTTGTTTTTCTCTAAAGTATTCCAACCATTGTCGATGTCTAAGTTATAGATAACGTTCTCATCTTGTGTTGTTTCTGGTGTAGAAGGAGTCGTTTCCGCATCAGGTAAGCTTGGAGTTACCGCATAACTACCATATCTTGCATCGTCACTTGCAGTGGTTATTGCTTTATTAGGATCGAAACTTACATTCACACTATCGCCCCAAATGTATTCAGCAATAAATGGATAGTCGATAAATGGGTTGCGATTGCCTTGAATGGCATATACAGCATCATTGCGTTTTGTTTCAATCTCGCTCACTTTGTCGTTCTTGCTCCATTGGCGATACAAAGTGCTTGCCCAGTTTTTCAATGTTGGATATTCACCTGTAATGTTGGTAACAAGACCCATTTTAACCCAAGTTAAGTTCGAATAAGTGGTTGCCATGTACATATAAGAACGTGCAAAATCACCCTTCCAGGTGTCTCCTGGTTCCCAACAATTTTGTGTTTTTCCTTCAATTGTACCAGTTCCGACCTTATCATAGCCTGCACCACTGTTGTGTTTCACGGTAGTTACAATAGCCATAGGGAAGTTTCCTTTTTGCGAATTGTCTTTAGAAGGACTTGGATAAAGGTGATGTATGTCTGAATTAGCAGGATTTTCGGTTTTTCCCCACCAACTTTTGGGAAACGAATGCTCGATGTTCATTCCTGCAACATCTTGATAATTGTTGGTTGAAGGAAAGGTAAATTTCTCAGAACTATACCTGTTTACAACCTCATTGTTTTCCTTTCGATCGGTAGTGTAAAAGGCATCCCATACATTTCCCTTTCCTTTTCCGTAGCCTAAGGTCTTGTGTTGGCGAAGAAGAGTTCCCAAAGCCTTCTTTAATTCTTCTTTCTTTAATCCTTTTAGCGACGAATAATACTTCGCAATTGTTGCTCGGTCGGCAGCAAAAGTGTTAGTACTCCACACCGATAAAAGTGCGATGATTGATGCAAAAAGTAAAATTCTCTTCATGATGTTTTATTTTTTTTGTGAAACTTTTGAATATCAACAAGTTGATATCGATAGCAATTGTTGAACAAGGCTACATGTTTTGCAAGATATCTGTATGCTACAAAGTTAATACTTTTTAGTGGACTATTGCCCATTTTAATGTTTTTATAGTATATTTTTTTACTAGTCGACTTGCATAAAATAACAACTACGATATAATAGTACTGCTTTTGACTTGTAATTGCATTGCTTTTAGCCCATAAACTCATTGCTTTTGCATCCTAATTACATTGAGTTTGTTTAGTGAAAATAAAAATACTTTTTCGTGATTAAAATCTTGCTGTGCTACAAAAAGAAAATAGCTTCCCACATAAGGGAAGCTATTTATATATAAAATTAAATTTATCTTGTTTTAAGTTGAATGGTTTTGCGCTCTAAAAAAGTCGCTTCCGTCGTACGGGGGGAAGCTATCTATATGTAAAATTAACTTTATCTTGTTTTGAGTTGAATGACTTTGCACTCTAAAAAGAATTTCGCTCTCGTCCTACAGAGGGTTATTATAGCACATCTTTTAAGCAAGCTAAGCCTATTCCGTTGCTACCTTTTACCAAGATGCAGAAATTTTGCACGTCAGTTTGTTGCAGTTCGGCTATGACCTGTTCAACATTCTCGAACGATTTAAAATCGTTTTGTGTTGCCATAAACTCCTTTCCAACAAGCCAAACACAATCGAATTGAGCCAAATTCAATAGGTCGCATATCTTTTGATGCTCGCAATTGCTCACCTCACCCAATTCTTTCATGTCGCCAAGAATCACCATTTTGCGCTCAACGTCCATCTTTATGAAATTCTCAAGAGCCGCTTTCATACTCGTAGGATTGGCATTATAAGCGTCCATAATAATGGTGTTATGAGCCGTTTTGATGAGTTGTGAACGATTGTTGCTTGGAATATAGTTCTCGAGAGCCTTACAAATGTCTTTGCTTTCCACACCCATTGTTCTACCAATGCTCACTGCCGCCAACATATTGGCAATGTTATAAGCTCCGATGAGATGCGTACCTACGTTGTGCCAAGTGTCAGATTCGTTGTTGGTTTCTTTCCACCTGAAGCTAACAAAAGGATTGTTAGCTGTTATTTCTGCCACAAATGAAGCCTCAACGCTATTGGTAGGGGAATAAGCAATATAACTTTCACTCTTGCAATGTGTGCTAAACATCTCTAAAAGATCCGCAGATTCGGCATTGATAAATATGTTGTTGGCACGATTGTGCGCCTCCATAAAGTCGTATAATTCAGCCTTTGTGCGTTTAACTCCATCGAAACTACCAAATCCTTGCAGGTGAGCTCTACCCACATTTGTTATCAATGCGTAGTTTGGTTCAACGATATCCACCAGCGTTTTAATGTCGCCTGGGTGACTTGCACCCATCTCTATCACTGCCATGTTGTGCTCTTTGTTGAGGCGTAACAGCGTTTTAGGCACGCCAATATCGTTGTTTAAGTTGCCAAGAGTGTATAAAACGTTGTATTTTTGTGCCAAAACAGTAGCTAAAAGCTCTTTTGTTGTGGTTTTTCCGTTGGTTCCTGTAATACCAATAATAGTGGTATCGAGTGCTTTTCTATGGTGATTGGCAAGCTGTTGCAATGTGGTTAGAACATTATCTACAATGATGTATTGTTCATTACCAATCATATCGGGTGTCGATTCGTCTACTACAGCATAAGCACAGCCCTGCTCTAATGCCTTGTGAGCAAAGCTATTTCCGTTGAAGTTTGCACCCTTTAACGCAAAGAAAATACTACCTTTGGGACAATCTCGTGTGTCGGTGGTAATTTCTTTGCATTCTAAAAATAGCTGATAAAGCTTTTCTATTAGTGTCATTCTTTTGTTGTTTCTTTTTTTGAGTAACAAAAGTTTCAGATAATAATATCGTATTTCGTCTTTTGTCTCTAATCTTTTACAAAACAATTATATTCTATCGACCACTTGTACGAAGCATTCCTGTAATACGATTCACCAATTCGTGATTCGCAATAAGGTCTTCAATACTGATATGCATTCGATATCTCCAATAATGATTGGGGTTAGCTGGAATATTAATTCTTTCACTTTGAGGATCAGACAACCTTATCTTTTCATCCATAGCAAGCCAGTCTTGCAAGCTAATAACACACAATGCAGAAGGTGAATGCAAATGACCTTCGATAATTTCTTGAGCTAATTGCCCTGTAAGTGGATGAGGTGCGCAACCCGAATGATAAAGCATATTATTATAATAATCTTGCGTTTGTTCATTGTTTTCATCCCACCATAAACGAAGAGTTGGCATATCGTGGGTACTAATAGTTGAAACACTCTGATAAGGATTGCGATTTAGATATCCAAATCTCACATGAGGATCTTTTGGCATTGATTGGATCTCAAGACTAAAGATGCGTAATTCTTTCATAACCCACTCTACACAAGAAGGAATCATACCTAAATCTTCTGCACAAACTAGCATCTTTGTAGCTTGAACTAACCTTGGTAATTTCTTCATTGCTTCACAATACCAATAGTGATTGTTTCGTTTGTAATAATAATCATCATACAAACGATTGAAAGAATCTTTATCGTGTTGCCATAAAGCCTCATACATATGATTCAATTGGGCTGTTATCCGTGGATGGAAGAGATGAGGATTGTGATTATCTCTGATAAAAAGAACATTACTTACTAGCGCAAATAATCCTTCACGCAACCAATTATCTTTTTCAGAATGTTTTCCTTCAAAGGCCTCAGCAATCTTTCTTTGTGTATCGAAATTAGGCTTTAAACGATATATATCATCATGATCTAATTCCAAATACGTTTGTTTTACTTCTTCAGAATGCTCCTTAAAGACACGCTCAATTACCCAATCTGCAATAAAAGGAGTGGTGAATAACTTTTCTTGAAAATGCAAACCATAAGCTTCTATTTCGTCTTTTGATAAGGCAATAGCAGGTTCAAACTGTCCTAAAAGTCCATGAATTGAATCATAGGGAATACTCCAAATTCTAAAGAAACCTAAGACATGATCGATGCGATAGGCATCAAAAAACTGCGACATGTGTTGAAAACGCTTTGTCCACCACGCACAATTGTCTTTCAACATCTCGTTCCAATTATACGTAGGGAAGCCCCAATTCTGGCCATTTGTAGAGAAAGCATCAGGTGGTGCACCTGCTTGTGAGTTGAGATTAAAATACTTTGGTTCTACCCAAACGTCGCAACTATGTCGGTCTACACCAATAGGAATGTCTCCTTTCAATATCACTTGCTTGCTAAGAGCATAAGCATGCGCATCTTTCATTTGTGAGAATAAAAGATATTGAACAAAGTAATAGTAAGCAACCGCCTTATACTCCTTGCTTTTAGGATTTGATAATGTCGTACGCCAACTATCGTTCCACTCTCGATATTCGCCCCAATTACTACATAAAGGTGTCTTATACTTATCTCGTAAAGAACAATATAAGGCATAAGGTACAAGCCATTCTTGATTATTTTCAAAGAAAACTGAGAATTCTTTTGATCCTAATATTTTGGTTCCCTCTTGTTTATAAAGAAGTGATAGATATTCATTCTTAGCACAATTCACCCTCTCATAATCAACATGCTCTAGACTATTAAGTTCTTTTTGCAGCTTTTGGAAACGCAAATGTTGTTCTTTATCTCTTAAAGAAGGTAATGCATTTAGATTGATATATTGTGGATGAAGAGCAAAAACACTAACACAACTATAGGGATAGCTATCTTTCCATGTTCCAGAAGATGTAGTATCGTTGATTGGCAACAATTGAAGTACTCGTTGATTGGTGCACGACATGAAATCAATCATGCGTTTTAAGTCGCCAAAGTCGCCAATTCCAAAGCTGTTATTAGTGCGCAATGAGAACAAAGGAATCAAGGTTCCAGCTAAACGAATATCACAAATATCAAAGAATGCTTGATTTAATGAGTATACAAGTGTATTGCCTTTGTTGACAAGAGGGATTGAAAGGGAGCGATTATTTTCTGTTTCCCATAATGAGAAACTCTGATTTTGTTTATTTATAGCAACAAATTTAAACTCAATTTTCTCCCCAACAAACGACGATGCGTTAATATCAATAACCCATTCGTTATGCTGTTGTTCTGTCATAAACAACGCTTTATTGATATTCCATGCTCCTAATACATCTAAATCACCTACAACTGCAAGACGTTCAAATGACCTTAATTGAGGAGCATGCACTACTAAACGAAGCGTAATAGCATAATCATTAGGTTCAAGAGTTTTTATTTCTCGTTGATTTATACAGTTTGTAAAAGCAGAACTATATAAATATGTATCCTGAGGTGCATCTGTCCAAATATCAAAAACCTCATAGTTCTTATCACAAGTTGCATTAAAATCGAAGAAATGAGTTTGTAGTTGCCATTCTGATTTTATTATCTCTGCATTTCTTTCAATGCTATAATAATAGTGAAATGCTTTGATACCATCGGATGGAAGTTGTTGAATATGAACCCTCCAATTATGCCCGTCCAATGTTTTCATTCTATAAATAGATGTCCGTTCTATTCCCTCCTTATCAAAATAAATAAGATTCAAAAGCAACTCCTCACCATAAGTAGTGCTATATTGAATATTGAATGTGATATTTGATGCTTTCATTTTATTATAATTTGATGTAAAGGTAATGATAAAACACTATATATATAGTGATTCATTAACAATTTAATAAAGGTATATAAACAAACGTTTGCATTCTTGACATATGTCAATAATGTTATTGTTTAATTTCATTCACTCTTAAAAAAGTTTTCCAGTAAAAAGCATTATCTTTGCAATAACATTCAAAAGAAAGGTATTTATGACAAAAATACTTAACATAAGAGGGCAACTTTTCGACTTTTCGACTCCCGTTGTGATGGGGATTTTAAACCTAACTCCTGACTCTTTCTATGCCAATAGCAGAGTAGACACTAACAGAAATCTTGTTCAACGTGCCACAGAAATGTTGCAGGCAGGTGCTACAATATTAGATATTGGGGCATTTTCAACACGTCCTGGAGCCGAAGAAGTGAGCGAAAAGGAAGAAATGCAACGTTTGAAAGCAGGTCTATTATTATTAAAGAAAGAACTGCCCAATGCATTATTGTCAGTCGATACCTATCGTAGTAATGTAGCAAAGATGTGTGTTGAAGAGTTTGGAGTGGACATTATTAACGATGTTTCTGAAGGAGGTATCACTGGAAGGGCAAATGTTTTACTCGAAGAAGAACAGCACATGTTTAAGACTGTAGCACAACTTAAGGTACCATATATACTGATGTCGGTTAAAAGCGACATTGTATCAATGACTAAAGCCTTTGTTGCTGAGTTAAACGAGCTACATGCTTTGGGCGTAAAAGATGTTATTCTAGATCCTGGTTTTGGCTTTGGAAAAGATCTAAAACAAAACTATGAGGTGCTTTATCACTTAGAAAAGTTGTCTGTTTTAGATGCTCCGATCTTGGTTGGAGCATCTCGTAAACGCATGATTCAGCAAGTTTTGGATGTCAATGCAGATCATTCTTTAAACGGAACAACAGTTATTAATACTCTTGCACTAATGAAAGGAGCTTCTATTTTGCGTGTACATGATGTGCAAGAGGCTGTCGAAGCTATTAAGATTGTAGAAAAATATAAGCAAGCATCAATGTTATTAACATTATAAAAACTTAATTACTATGCCTTTTGAGTTCGGAATAAAAGATATAATAGATATTTTTTCAGTAGCTTTGATGTTATTTTATGTTTATAGATTGATGAAAGAAAGTCGTTCTTTAAACATATTTAGCGGGATAATGGTGTTCATTGTCATCTGGCTTTTCGTGAGTAAGATACTCTCTATGCGCCTTCTTGGTTCGATATTAGATAAACTTGTTAGCGTAGGAGTGCTGGCTTTGATTATTCTTTTTCAAGAAGAAATACGCAAATTCTTATATTCTTTAGGTGGACATGAACGTATAAAATTACTCACACGCTATTTTATGCCATCTAATAAGAATGAAGAAGACAAAGAAATGATATTGCCTTTGGTAATGGCTTGCATGAATATGGCTCGTGGAAAGGTTGGGGCTTTAATCGTACTTGAACGCAGTGCACCCTTAAATGACATTGCAGACACAGGTGAAAAGATTGACGCAAGAATAAGCCAACGCCTCATTGAGAATATTTTCTTTAAGAACTCACCTCTTCATGATGGTGCCATACTCATCTCTAAGAAAAGAGTTAAAGCAGCAGGTTGTATCCTTCCTGTTTCTCATAATAAAGATATTCCAAAGTCATTAGGGCTTCGTCATCGCTCAGCACTTGGAATTTCACAAAGTAGTGACGCTCTTGCGATAGTTGTTTCTGAAGAAACAGGCAACATATCTATAGCAATAAAAGGTGAATTTAAGCTACGTTTGTCTGCCGAAGAGCTTGAAAGAGTTCTCGCTTATGAGATGAGTGGACAATAAAACACAATGTAAGTAGAATTTTATATCATAACAAAAAGATGAGAAGTTACACCTAAATAATATATAGAGGTCTTCACTTCTCATCTTTATTTTTATATTATTGATTTGTTATCAAGTGGTTGCCATCATAAAAGTGATAACCATCTAGTTGCGAATGACAATGCAATTAGTTATTTACAACCTTCAAATTCTTTTCTTTTATATATGAAGACAACTTCTCACCCTTATCAATAGAAGCCACACCATTAGTGTAAACATCAACGTGTAAGCCACCTTTTAGAAGATTCTTAAGTGTTTCTAAAACACAATAGTCGCCTGCGACACCGCAAATAACAAAATTCGTATTTGCAGAAGTTACCTTATCTGTCATAGTGCAAAGGGTTCTTTTGCCCTTAACTGCAGGTGTAATCTTTTGAAATGCACCATATTCTTCTGTCTCTATCACCTCTCCTTTGCGAATAACTTGATAAGGAATATTTTTATCAAGACATGCTTGTATAAGGCGTTCATCTATTTGTGAGCCTTTAGAAAAACGTATACAATGTGGAGGCCATGGCCCTCCTTGTGCCTTAAACGAGCCATCTTTAGCATTATGCCAATCTACTGTGAAGATCACTTCATTGATGTTTGGATGCGATTGCAAATAAGCTAAAACATTATCTACTGCCTTTTCGGCTCCTGGAACATACAAACTACCTTGTGGATTGCAAAAATCATATTGGCAATCAACCACAACTAATGTTGTGTTTTGTGATGAATTAGCAACAGAGTTCTTTGCATTCATTGCTTTCTTCACTGAGTTCATGGTGCATTTAACTGTTTTAGGACGTTGTGCAACTGCTGTTATGCTACCAAATAAAATGGCGATAAGCATAACAAATAGCATTCTTTTCATTTTGATTTTGGTTTAGATGTTATAGAATTGAATAAACATTAGTGTGCAGAACAAAATATGTTGCAAAAAGAACAAAATATTGTTTGCGCACACAAAGATAGCTATTTATTTAAAAAAAGAGTACTTTTAAAAGTATTTTTATTCTAAATAATTTTTACTTTTGCAAGTAAATAGGGCTATGTATCTTATAAATACGACATTCAAGTGAGAGAACACAATTCGAATTTCTATTGTATATATATAGACTAGCATAATAACATCATTCAGGAGTAATAAAAATCAATTCTAAAATTATGGATTTTAATATAGAGAAAGGCGATAAAAAGCGTATTGTTATTGTAGGTGGAGGATTTGGAGGACTTGAACTTGCTAAGAA
Organism: Prevotella sp. oral taxon 299 str. F0039; assembly: GCF_000163055.2. GTDB lineage: Bacteria > Bacteroidota > Bacteroidia > Bacteroidales > Bacteroidaceae > Prevotella. The sequence goes on along the minus strand of NC_022111.1, from coordinate 1,534,378 downwards.
TTTACGTAACTCTGGCATGCAAATAGTATTGATAGATAAACACAATTATCATCAGTTTCAACCTCTAATATATCAAGTTGCATCAGCAGGAATGGAGCCAAGTTCCATCTCATTCCCCTATCGTCGCATCTTCCAAAAATACAAAAACCTTTACTTCCGTTTAGCCGAAGTAAAGCAGATAGATGTTAAAAACAAAACAGTAATCACAAGTATTGGTAATGTAAGTTATGATTATGTAGTGCTATCGGCAGGTGCAACCACCAATTTCTTTGGTAATAAAGAGATAGAAAAAGGCTCGATGGCAATGAAAAGCCTATCAGAAGCAGCCCGAATACGTAACACTGTACTCGCAAATATCGAAAGAGCGATAACCACAGAAGATCCTGTTTTTAGACAAGAGTTATTGAATATTGTTGTAGTTGGTGGTGGAGCTACTGGTGTTGAGCTTGCAGGTGTGATGTCAGAGATGAAGAAAACCATTCTACCTCGTGACTATCCAGAGTTAGATGCTTCACTAATGAATGTCTATCTCATACAAGGCGACAACCGATTGTTACCTGCAATGGCTCCCGACTCGTCTCAAAAAGCTATCGACTTTTTACGTTCTATGGGTGTAAACGTCATTCTAAGTAAGTTTGTTAACGACTATAAGAACCACAAAGTGGTGTTAAGCGATGGCAGTAGCATTGCTACTCGCTCTTTAATATGGGTGAGTGGAATTATCGGAGTGGCGTTTGATGGACTCGAGAAAGAACACTATGGACGTGGACGTCGTCTGCTTGTTGATGGCTATAACCGTGTGATTGGACTTGAAGATGTGTATGCAATAGGCGACCAATGCATCATGCCCGATGCCGACAAGGCTTATCCTGGAGGACATCCACAGCTTGCTCAGGTGGCAATTCAGCAAGGAAAATTGCTCGCAAAGAACCTTATTCGAGAACAAAAGGGCAAGAAATTAAAAACATTCCAATATACAAACCTAGGCTCTATGGCGACAATAGGAAGAAACAAGGCTGTTGCCGAATTCTCATTGTTCAAAACTCAGGGTTTCATAGCATGGGTTTTGTGGCTGGTTGTGCATCTTCGTTCTATCTTAGGAATACGCAATCGCATCGTTGTTTTGCTTAATTGGCTATGGAATTATGTTAACTATAATCAGTCTTTACGACTCATCTTCAGAGCAGGGAGAGACAAAACAGAAGAAGAGATACAGCAAGCTGTTCAGCAAAAGGATACAAATTAGCCTGTAAAAGCATTGATATTAGGATGTAAAAGCACTGCTTTTAGGGAACAATAACATTGTTATTAGAGAACTAAAGCATTGCATTTAGCAAATAGCTGCAAAGCTTCCATCATACGAAATGCCAAGAATGTAAAGTCAACATTACATTTTTGGCATTTTTTTATCATTCAAACAAGTATAATACAATTATTTTTCTTACTTTTGCATAGTAACCTTTTATCTATTAAGAGGTCATAACTAACAAATAAATAAACAAACAAATTATGGATTTTTTACAAGATATTGTAGAGCGTGCAAAAAGCTATAAGCAACGAATTGTTCTACCCGAAGCAACAGAAGAAAGAACACTTAGAGCTGCAGATCGTGCTATTGGCGATGAACTTGCAGAGATTATACTTATCGGAAACCCTGGCGTTATTCGTGAACTTGCCAATAAATGGGGATTAAAACACATCGATAAGGCAACCATTATCGACCCATTGAATCACCCCAAAGCAGAAGAATACGCAGAATTGCTAACAGAATTGCGTAAAAGAAAAGGTATGACCATTGAAAAAGCACGTGAGTTAGTGAAGAATCCACTATACCTTGGTTGCTTAATTATCAAGACAGAAGGAGCAGATGGACAAATTAGTGGAGCAGAAAGTACCACTGGCGACACCCTTCGCCCAGCTCTTCAAATCATCAAATGCAGTCCTCAAGTGTCAGTAGTGAGCGGTGCAATGGTACTTATCACAAAAGAAACACAATATGGCGACAATGGAGTTTTAGTGATGGGAGACGTAGCTGTAACTCCAAGTCCAACGTCAGACCAATTGGCTCAGATAGCTTATTGTACTGCAGAAACCGCAAAAGCTGTAGCAGGAATTGAAGATCCACGTGTTGCAATGTTGAGTTTCTCTACCAAAGGCAGTGCTAACCACGAATTAGTGAACAGAGTTACAGAGGCAACTCGATTAGCTCACGAATACTATCCACAACTAAATGTAGACGGAGAGCTACAAGCTGATGCTGCACTTGTACCCGATGTAGCAGCAACAAAGGCACCAGATAGCCCAATTGCAGGTAAGGCAAACGTATTGGTTGTACCTAACTTGGAAGTAGGAAACATTGGTTATAAACTCGTACAACGCCTTGGAGACGCTATAGCAATTGGTCCTATTCTTCAAGGTATCGCACGTCCTGTTAACGACTTGAGCCGTGGTTGTTCAATAGATGATATCTATTACATGATTGCAATTACTGCATGTCAGGCACATCAAGCAAAACTTTGTGCAGAATAAGGATAAAAAAAAGAACCATTAAAATAATAACTAGAAAATAAATAAGCAAAAACAACATGAAAATACTAGTGCTCAATTGTGGTAGCTCGTCTATTAAATACAAGCTATACGACATGAATAACAACCAGGTTTTAGCTTCTGGTGGTGTAGAACGAATAGGTTTAGATAACGCTTTCATTAAAGTTGCGTTGCCTAATGGTGAGAAAAAGCAGATAATGCACGATATGCCAGATCACAAAGAGGGCGTAAACTTCGTGTTCCAAATGCTTCTAGACAAAGAAATAGGTGCTCTACAAAGTGTTGAAGAGATTGATGCAGTGGGTCATCGTGTTGTTCAAGGAGGTGATATTTACACCGAAAGTGTAGTTGTTACACCACAAGTAGAAAAAGATATCGAAGCCCTTTGCGACCTCGCACCCGTGCACAACCCTGGTCACTTACGTGGTATTAAGGCTGTAGATGAACTTATGCCAAACGTACCTCAAGTGTGCGTATTCGACAATGCCTTCCATAGCACAATGCCAGATTATGCTTATCTATATCCAATTCCTTACGACTTATATGAAAAATACCATGTTCGTCGTTATGGATTCCACGGAACTTCACACAGATATGTATCACAACGAGTTTGCGAATTCTTAGGAAAAGACATCAAAACTCAACGCATCATCACTTGTCATATTGGTAATGGAGCAAGTATTGCAGCTGTAAAATATGGCGAATGTATCGACACTTCAATGGGAATGACACCACTTGAAGGCTTAATGATGGGTAGCCGTTCTGGTGATATTGATGCTGCTGCGGTGACATATCTTATGGAAAAGCTAGGCAAGAAACCCCAAGAAATGTCTGATTTCCTCAACAAAAAAAGTGGAGTTTTGGGTATAACTGGTATCTCATCAGATATGCGTGAGATCGAAAATGCAGCTCTAGAAGGAAACGAAAGAGCCCAACTTGCATTGAACATGTATAACTATCGCATAAAAAAATACATCGGTGCATATGCTGCAGCGATGGGAGGTGTTGATATAATTGTATGGACTGCGGGTGTTGGAGAGAACCAAACAGGTACTCGTATCGATGCTTGTAGCGACCTAGAGTTCCTCGGAATCAAGATTGATGCAGAGAAAAACAAATCGAGAGGACAAGAAACTATCATCTCTACAGACGACTCTAAGGTTACTGTTTGCGTTATTCCTACAGACGAAGAGCTTGTTATCGCAAGAGACACCATGCGCTTAGTAAGCAAATAAACCATCTCTCTTAATAGAAAAGACAAGTGATGAGGTTTCAAACAGCTATTTTTCTATAATATAATAAGATAGCTTTTATCATCGAACCTCATAAAACATTAAAAGCAAGTTAGGTCCAATTGGTCCTAACTTGCTTTCTTTTCATTTCGTCAAAATACACAAAGCATTTTTTGTTTCTCATTCGATTTTTATTAGGAAAGCTATTATCTCATACGGCTAAAGATCAACATTATAGTTATAAACAATATTGCCACACTGCAAATGCAATGTGGCAATGTTATTATAAAATGCTAAAGAATGATTTATCCTTTAATTATCTTCTTAATATCATTCAACTTATTGAGTGCTTCTACGGGAGTTAAGTTGTTAATATCAAGGTTTAAGAACTCATCTCGTATCTGAATAAGCACAGGATCGTCTAACTTAAAGAAGCTAAGTTGTACGTTTTCATTAGGCTCATCGAGCTTATTTATAGCGTTTTTCGATACCTCTCCCACTTGATCGTTGTTCTTTTCGAGTTGCTTCAAAATAACATTTGCACGCTTAACTATGCTCTTTGGCATGCCAGCAATGTCGGCAACGTGAATACCAAACGAGTGTTCTGAACCGCCTTCTACGAGCTTTCTCATAAACATCACTTTGCCATTGGCTTCTTTCACGCTTACATTGAAGTTCTTAATGCGCTCGAATCGCTTCTCCATCTCATTGAGTTCGTGGTAGTGAGTGGCAAAAAGTGTGCGTGCTCTTGCCTTTGGTTGCTCGTGAAGATACTCGACAATGGCCCACGCAATGCTTATTCCATCATAGGTAGATGTACCTCTTCCCAACTCATCGAACAAGATAAGCGAACGTGAAGACACATTATTAAGAATGTTTGCAGCCTCTGTCATCTCTACCATAAAGGTTGATTCGCCCACCGATATGTTGTCGCTTGCCCCTACACGGGTGAAGATTTTGTCTACAACACCAATGCTTGCGCTATGTGCAGGCACGAAACTTCCGACCTGAGCCAATAGCACTATGAGGGCAGTTTGGCGCAAAAGAGCTGATTTACCCGCCATATTAGGACCTGTAATCATCATAATTTGTTGCTTTTCGCTATCGAGCAGAATGTCATTGGGCACATAACGCTCTCCAATAGGTAGCTGCATTTCGATAACTGGGTGTCTTCCTGCCTTGATATCGAGCACTTCTGTGTTGTTAATCTCTGGACGAACATAGTGGTTCGACTGTGCTACTGAAGCGAAAGAGTGCAAACAATCGATGCGAGCAATGATGTTAGCATTGATTTGTATTTGTGGAATAAACTCTTGAAGAGCCGCTATCAGGTCGTTAAAGATTTGCGCTTCGAGTGCCAAAATCTTATCTTCGGCACCTAAAATCTTCTCTTCATACTCTTTCAACTCTTGTGTAATATAGCGTTCTGCCTGCGCAAGTGTTTGCTTACGAACCCACTCTTGGGGCACTTTATCTTTGTGCATGTTGCGCACTTCGAGGTAATATCCAAACACATTGTTATAGCCTATCTTCAAAGAAGAAATGCCTGTTTGCTCTACTTCACGCTCTTGAATGTGCAAAAGATAGTCTTTTCCTGAGTGAGATATTGCTCTTAACTCGTCTAACTCGGGGTTCACTCCATCGGCAATAACGCCTCCTTTGTTCACAAGTTGTGGTGGATCGGAGGTGATTTCTTTTGCAATTCGAGCACGAATAGACTCGCATAGGGTGATTTGTTCGCCCATTCGCACTAAAGATTCGTTCTTTGAAGCCACACAAGCTGCCTTAATTGGTTCGATAGCGTCGAGTGCATAGCGCAATTGAACAACCTCTCTTGGAGACACCCTGCCCACTGCTACACGAGAAATGATGCGCTCTAAGTCGCCAATACGATGAAGTTGATCGGACAACACCTGCTCAAAGTCTTCGCTATTGTAGATATGTTCTACTACATTGAGGCGTTGTTCTATTGCTTTTTGCTCTTTTAAAGGGAACACCAACCAGCGTTTGAGCATGCGACTACCCATTGGTGTGATGGTGCTATCGATGACATTGAGCAACGAACTACCGCCCTCATGCATGGAGTTGATGAGCTCTAAGCTTCGAATGGTGAATTTATCGAGGCGCACATAACGATCTTCTTCTATTCGAGAGATGGATGTGATGTGGTTAATATTGGTGTGTTGGGTGATTTCAAGATATTGCATAATGGCACCAGAAGCGATAATTCCATTGGTGAGATGGTCGATTCCGAAGCCTTTAAGCGTTTGTGTTCCGAAGTGTTTCAATAGTTTTTGACGGGCTGTTGACTCGGTAAAAACCCAATCATCAAGCTCGAATGTGCAATATTTATCCCCAAAATATTGGTTGAACTGTTGCTTATTATCTCTATCGAACAACACTTCTTTGGGCGAGAAGTTCACCAACAACTTCTCTATTGTATCGTATGAGCCTTCGCCTGTTAAGAATTCGCCTGTTGAGATGTCGAGAAATGCAATACCACAAGAGGCTTTTCCGAAATGAATGGCAGCTAAAAAGTTATTTTCTTTATAGTTTAATACATTGTCTGCCAATGCAACTCCGGGCGTAACCAGTTCGGTTATACCACGTTTAACAAGCTTTTTTGTTAGTTTGGGGTCTTCTAATTGGTCGCAAATAGCCACTCGTCGTCCCGCACGAACAAGCTTTGGAAGATAAGTATCCAACGCATGATGAGGGAAACCTGCCATCTCTGTAACCGCAGAAGAGCCACCATTGTTTCGTTTGGTGAGCGTTATCCCTAATATCTTCGATGCTTCTACAGCGTCTTGTGAATATGTTTCGTAGAAATCTCCACAACGAAAAAGCAATATTGCATCTGGATGTTGATGCTTAAATGTGAAAAATTGCTTCATCATTGGGGTGAGTCCTTTATCTTTAACTGCCATAATAAATCGTTGTAAATTATGCCATCTGCCTACAAACAAGCAGGCATGGCGCTATTTATGCAAAGATAATAAATTTAATGCAGAATGAAGATGAAGACGAAACAAAAGAATAAAGCTCTAAATCTTATTCATTATTTTTTTGCTTCTTGCTCAAATCTAAGCCGAGTACGAACGTCTCCTGCTGTAAATTCAAATATTGTTATGCGCACCTTTGAGGTGGTATTTGGCTCAAACACAACAGTCAGCACGTTCTTATTGACAGCTGATTTAAGCCAAGGAGTTGATGAAAAGGGGGAAATAGCTGTTGAATTGGGATCTTTAAATGCCTGTTTATCAACTGTAAATGAATATTCAGAGATCGAGAATGACTCGTAGTTGGTGCAGGTTACGTGAATTGTTCCACCCTCTGCAGGCACAGAAATGGTGTTTTGACCTTTAAGATTGGTGTCTGAAACAAGATGCATTGGTTCAGTCTTTTCGCAAGAAGTGGTGATTGTGAAGAGCGAAAATACTGCAAGAAGTGCTAAAAGTAGATTTTTCTTTAACATGATATTTTACGTTTAAGTTATGATTAGTTATTGGTTTTAGATAACGTAGAAAGTTATTGGTTCTCTTTCAACAAGATGATCCACTGAAGAAACATACCTCTCTACTCCACAAAGATACAAGTTTATCTCTAAAAGTCAAACTTTTGAAGAAAATAATCTGTGTTGAGAGGCTTTATTATCGCTTTTTTATTCCTATACCTCTTTGCTCAAAAGGAATAAGACAACAGGACATAAAAGAATAAAAGACAGCACTAATCAAAGCATGAAATAAAGGTAAGAGACGAGGTATGTTATGATAAAAAATAAGAAAATGACAAAAAACTATCTGTTTTGCCAACATTAAGTAACCTAACAATAGGACAAAAAGAAAGAGGGAAACAATATTTCATGTTTCCCTCTTATATCATATTTGCATAACAAGCAATTATTCTGCTGTTGCTTCTTCAACCTTTTCAGCTTTTGCTTCAGGAGCTGCAGCTTCTTTTGTTGCAGTAGTCTTACGGCTACGACGTGTTTTCTTAACAGCTTTAGGAGCTTTTGCCATGTTTTCATTGTAGTCAACAAGCTCGATAAATGCCATTTCAGCAGCGTCACCTTGACGTGTACCCAACTTGATTACACGAGTGTAACCACCTGGACGATCAGCAACCTTTGTTGAAATTTCTTTGAAAAGCTCTGTTACTGCATATTTATTTTGCAAGTAACGGAAAACAACACGACGTGAGTTTGTTGTATCTTCCTTTGAACGTGTGATCAAAGGCTCTACATATTTCTTAAGAGCTTTTGCTTTTGCAAGAGTCGTAGTGATTCTTTTGTGCATAATCAACGAGATAGCCATGTTAGCAAGCATAGCACTACGATGAGATGCAGTACGACCCAAATGCTCCTTTATTTATGTTATTTTGTTGTTAGTGACATCTTACTTACCACAGATAGAGGAGATTATAGAATGAAACAGTTCTCTGATGAGAAAATGTGCAGGCTGTACGAGAAGTTTATTTGGGAATTTTATAAGAGGCATTATCCAAAACTCAATGCTGAAGCCAGTCAAATTGATTGGAATGTTCAAGAAGATGTTTCAGATATGAATGTATTGCCCATTATGAAGACCGATGTAATGCTCCATTTTGCCTATCGTACCCTCATAATAGATGCCAAATATTATGGTAAGACTATGCAGAATAACTTCAATAAAAGAACTATACATTCCAATAATCTCTATCAAATTCAATCTTATGTATATAATTTAGATAAAGAGCATATTGGTAATGTGGATGGAATGCTTTTATATGCCAAGACACAGGAAGAAATAGTGCCAAACAACCAAGTGGTTTTGAATGATGGAAACACGATATATTTCCGCACTTTAGATTTAAATCAGTCATTTGAGAAAATCAAAAAACAGCTGGATTATTTAGTCATAGTATAATAATATAAGATTAGTTTATGGAATTGCATAAACAAAATAATTACACCATTGATGACATCCAAGCATTGATTGATAATCATCTGAAGAAGGCGTTCATCTTAAATTAAAAGGAACAAATGCTCTTTCAAAAGAGAATGCAGACTGTCTACTCCCCTTCTATACAGAGGCTTATAAAGTGCTGTACATCTCTTTCTCCAATATCTTCAAGTCTTTTTTAGTACAAACATAAAAAAAGAGAGCTTAACTGATTACTCAATTAAACTCTCTTTAATAAAAAAGGCAGCTACCTACTCTCCCGCATTGCATTGCAGTACCATCGGCGCAAGTGGGCTTAACTTCTCTGTTCGGAATGGGAAGAGGTGGAACACCACCGCTATAACCGCCTGATATTTCTTTATAACATCTATAACATATCTACAAGCAAAATGTATGATTAAATAAATCAAAACGGATGAAAATAATCTGTGTCTGAAAGCTTTGGGCAATTAGTAGTGCTCGGCTTTGACATCACTGTCTTTACACCTACACCCTATCAACGTCGTCGTCTACAACGACCCTCAAAGGAGTTCTAATCTTGCGGATGGCTTCGCACTTAGATGCTTTCAGCGCTTATCCAAACCAGACTCGGATACCCAGCGGTGCCCCTGGCGGAACAACTGGTAAACCGGAGGTCTGTCCATCACGGTCCTCTCGTACTAGTGACGGCTCCACGCAAAACTCCAACGCCCGCGATAGATAGAGACCGAACTGTCTCACGACGTTCTGAACCCAGCTCGCGTGCCACTTTAATGGGCGAACAGCCCAACCCTTGGGACCTTCTCCAGCCCCAGGATGTGACGAGCCGACATCGAGGTGCCAAACCACCCCGTCGATATGAGCTCTTGGGGGGGATCAGCCTGTTATCCCCGGAGTACCTTTTATCCTTTGAGCGACGGAGTTTCCATACACATCCGCCGGATCACTATGCCCTAGTTTCCTACCTGCTCGGCATGTCTGCCTCTCAGTCAAGCACCCTTATGCCATTGCACTCTAATAGGTCGGTTACCAATCGACCTGAGGGTACCTTTGGAAGCCTCCGTTACGCTTTTGGAGGCGACCACCCCAGTCAAACTACCCACCAAACAATGTCCTCGTTAATCACGAGTTAGACCTCAGACAGCCAAAGGGCCGTATTTCAAGGATGGCTCCAAGAGTGCTGGCGCACCCCCTTCAAAGCCTCCGGCCTATCCTACACATCGGATGACCAAGGTCAATGCTAAGCTGTAGTAAAGGTTCACGGGGTCTTTTCGTCCCATCGCGGGTAATCGGCATCTTCACCGATACTACAATTTCACTGAGATCATGGTTGAGACAGTGTCCAGATCATTACACCATTCGTGCAGGTCGGAACTTACCCGACAAGGAATTTCGCTACCTTAGGACCGTTATAGTTACGGCCGCCGTTTACTGGGGCTTCAATTCAAACCTTCTTCCGAAGAATAAGCTCTCCTCTTAACCTTCCAGCACCGGGCAGGTGTCAGACTGTATACATCATCTTTCGAGTTAGCACAGCCCTGTGTTTTTGTTAAACAGTTGCCTGGACCGATTCTCTGCGCCTCAATACCATTACAGTAAGAGGACCCCTTATCCCGAAGTTACGGGGTCAATTTGCCTAGTTCCTTAACCATGAATCTCTCAACGCCTTAGTATATTCTACCCGACTACGTGTGTCCGTTTACGGTACGGGTGCTTTAACAATATGTTTAGAGCATTTTCTTGGAAGCAGGATTACCCACACTATTGGTTTACTCCGAGGAGAAAACCATACTATCAAGTTCGGATCTGATTGTGGATTTACCTGCAATCATCAACTCCTACACTCTTTAACGAGGACTTCCGTCGCCTCGCGGTGGTGTCACTTCTTCGTCTGCCCATCACTCATTAAAGCAGTAACGGAATATTAACCGTTTCTACCATCGCCATCGCCATTCGGCTGAGACTTAGGACCCGACTAACCCCGGGGTGATTGACATTGCCCGGGAAACCTTGGTCTTGCGGCGGGAGGGAATCTTACCCTCCTTATCGTTACTTATACCTACATTTGCTTTTCCATAAACTCCAGATATAGTTGTCCTATATCATTCAACGTCAATGGAATGCTCCCCTACCGATACTTTTTTAAATACTATCCCGCGCCTTCGGTATCTGCCTTATACCCGATTATTATCCATGCCCGGACCCTCGACCAGTGAGCTGTTACGCACTCTTTAAATGAATGGCTGCTTCCAAGCCAACATCCTGGCTGTCATGGGGACCAGACTTCGTTAGACTAACTTAGACAGAATTTGGGGACCTTAAACGACGGTCTGGATTCTTCTCCTCTCGGGGACGGACCTTAGCACCCGCCCCCTTACTGCACGACTGCAAAGCGTAAGCATTCGGAGTTCGTCAGGTCTCGATAGGCGGTGAAGCCCTCTTGACCTATCGGTCGCTCTACCTCTTACGTTAATCATCGTACGCGGCACCTAAATGCCTTTCGGGGAGTACGAGCTATCTCCAAGTTTGATTGGCCTTTCACTCCTACACTCACCTCATCCAGAAGCTTTTCAACGCTTATTGGTTCGGACCTCCATTCCGTGTTACCGGAACTTCATCCTGGACAAGTGTAGATCACTTGGTTTCGCGTCTACCACCACTGACTCAACGCCCTGTTAAGGCTCGCTTTCACTGCGGTTGCTCCACTTAAGAGGATTAACCTTGCCAGTGACGGTAACTCGTAGGTTCATTATGCAAAAGGCACGCCGTCACATCATAAAATGCTCCGACCGCTTGTAGGCGCATGGGTTCAGGATCTATTTCACTCTTCTTATCGAAGTTCTTTTCACCTTTCCCTCACGGTACTGGTACGCTATCGGTCTCATGGGAGTATTTAGCCTTACCGGATGGGCCCGGCAGATTCACACAGGATTACACGTGTCCCGCGCTACTCAGGATACTACTATGTCTTGGCATGCTTCGAATAAAGGGCTTTCACCTGCTATGGCTACACTTTCCAGTATATTCTTCTCGCAATTCAAGTACAACAACGTAGTCCTACAACCCCAACATTGCAGAATACAACATTGGTTTGGGCTAATCCCCGTTCGCTCGCCACTACTAAGGGAATCATTAGTTTATTTTCTCTTCCTCGAGGTACTAAGATGTTTCAGTTCCCTCGGTTCGCCTCATATATCATATATATGATAATTACCTTATGGTAATTGGGTTGTCCCATTCGGAAATCAACGGATCAAAGGTTATTTGCACCTACCCGTCGCTTATCGCAGCTTATCACGTCCTTCATCGCCTCCATGAGCCAAGGCATCCGCCATGCGCCCTTAATTACTTTCTAAACTTTAGTTATCTTAAAAAAAGATTAACTCATACTTTCAGCTGTTGATTTCTTGTTTAATCTACAGTTTTGCTTGTATCAATATGTCAAAGATCTTATTTATTACGAATCAAATTCATAATACATGTGGAGAATAACGGATTCGAACCGTTGACCCCCTGCGTGCAAGGCAGGTGCTCTAGCCAGCTGAGCTAATCCCCCAAGGGTTAACTTGTATCTTAGGTAGTCCCAGGCAGACTTGAACTGCCGACCTCCACATTATCAGTGTGGCGCTCTAACCAACTGAGCTATAGGACTTCGTTCTGGTTAAGTTCAAGTGCCAAGGCTAATGATTTGCCCAGCATCATTTTTCCCTTGTAAACAAGACAAGTAAGTAAGTACAAGATTATAAATACATATAACCTATAAAGCTATAAATAATAGACGTCTCCAGAAAGGAGGTGTTCCAGCCGCACCTTCCGGTACGGCTACCTTGTTACGACTTAGCCCCAATCACCAGTTTCACCCTAGGCCGACCCTTGCGGTCACGGACTTTAGGCGCCCCCGGCTTTCATGGCTTGACGGGCGGTGTGTACAAGGCCCGGGAACGTATTCACCGCGCCATGGCTGATGCGCGATTACTAGCGAATCCAGCTTCGTGGGGTCGGGTTGCAGACCCCAGTCCGAACTGAGACGCACTTTGAAGATTAGATCTCATTTGCATGAAACCAACATTCTGTATGCGCCATTGTAACACGTGTGTAGCCCCGGACGTAAGGGCCGTGCTGATTTGACGTCATCCCCACCTTCCTCACACCTTACGGTGGCAGTATTCCCAGAGTGCCCAGCATTACCTGATGGCAACTAAGAAAAGGGGTTGCGCTCGTTATGGCACTTAAGCCGACACCTCACGGCACGAGCTGACGACAACCATGCAGCACCTCCACAGCTGCCCCGAAGGGCCTCATCATCTCTGAATCGTTCAGCTGCAGTTCAAGCCCGGGTAAGGTTCCTCGCGTATCATCGAATTAAACCACATGTTCCTCCGCTTGTGCGGGCCCCCGTCAATTCCTTTGAGTTTCACCGTTGCCGGCGTACTCCCCAGGTGGGATGCTTAACGCTTTCGCTAAGCCACTGACCATAAAAGGCCAACAGCGAGCATCCATCGTTTACTGTGCGGACTACCAGGGTATCTAATCCTGTTCGATACCCGCACCTTCGTGCTTAAGCGTCAGTAACGTTACGGTAAGCTGCCTTCGCAATCGGAGTTCTTCGTGATATCTAAGCATTTCACCGCTACACCACGAATTCCGCCTACCTACTACGCACTCAAGTTCGACAGTTCGCGCTGCACGATAGAGGTTGAGCCACTATATTTCACAGCACGCTTATCAAACGGCCTACGCACCCTTTAAACCCAATAAATCCGGATAACGCCTGGACCTTCCGTATTACCGCGGCTGCTGGCACGGAATTAGCCGGTCCTTATTCATGTGATACATGCAAATAAGTATACATACCTAACTTTATTCTCACATAAAAGCAGTTTACAACCCATAGGGCCGTCATCCTGCACGCTACTTGGCTGGTTCAGATTTTCATCCATTGACCAATATTCCTCACTGCTGCCTCCCGTAGGAGTTTGGACCGTGTCTCAGTTCCAATGTGGGGGACCTTCCTCTCAGAACCCCTACTGATCGATGCCTTGGTGAGCCGTTACCTCACCAACAAACTAATCAGACGCATCCCCATCCAATACCGAAGTTCTTTAATGTATAAATCATGAGAAAAATACATACCATCAGGAATTAGTCCGTCTTTCAACGGGTTATGCCTGAGTATTGGGTAGGTTGGATACGCGTTACTCACCCGTGCGCCGGTCGCCATCATTGGTTGCAAGCAACCAACATGCTGCCCCTCGACTTGCATGTGTTAAGCCTGTAGCTAGCGTTCATCCTGAGCCAGGATCAAACTCTACATTGTAAAATTTCTTATATTTATTCCCCTAAAGGAGAATGTTTTCTGACTTAGAACGACTATCCTTATAACCTTTATTGAATAATCAATTAACGGTTCGTATTTATACCCTGTTGTAAAAAACAACAAGACTCTTGTACTAACTTGTCTGTTTATGTAAATCTATTCAAAGAACTCTATCTTTATGCTAACAGAGATTACTCTCGAAAGCGGATGCAAAAGTACAACTTTTTACAACACAAACCAAATAATTATATGAGAAAATTCAAAAAAAAATGCACTTTTTTAATTCACAAATGGAAAAATCAACCACAAAAAGAGTTTCACCTATTTATATTATATAGAGGGAGAGAAAAGAACAAAAGGTGCTTAAAAACAAAAAAGGCGGAAGAATTCAAATAATTCCTTCCGCCTTTCGTTAAATATTAATTTCTCTTTCCTAACAACCTAAGTAGATATAAGAAAAGATTCACAAAGTCGAGATATAAGGTCAAGGCTCCAAGCAATGCTATTTTTTGTGCATCTTCGGTAATATCATCTGCTTGCGCTAGCATACGCTTAATTTTCTGAGTATCCCAAGCAGTCAAGCCCACAAATAGCACCACACCAATATAGCTAACCATAAGCGACAATGTGTCGCTTTTCATAAAGATATTTGCAACACTTGCGATAATAAGTCCAACCAAAGCCATCATCAACAGCTGTCCCATTTTCGACAAGTCTCTTCTTGTTGTGTATCCAATAAGCGACATCACCCCAAACGTTCCTGCAGTTATAAAGAACACATTGGCAATAGAAGACATTGTGTAAACCAAGAAGATAAACGACATTGTTACCCCATTTAAGATCGAATAAACGATGAATAGCAATGTTGCAGTAGTGAGTGAAAGGTTCATTATACGAGATGAAATGAAGTAAACCAAACCCAATTCACCAAGTAGACAGCCCCAGAACAAGTATTCAGAGCTAGTCAATGTATAAATCAAACCAGGCGAAGAAGCCACTCCATACGCAGTTACACCTGTTATAATCAATGCGAGTGTCATCCAGACATACACCTTGCGCATTAAAGCTGGAAACGCAAGTGACATCTGTTCCTCACGTTCTTCAATCATTCTATCAAAAGTTTCTCTATCCATAATTTTTTATTTTATTGTTACTTGCAAAGATAGAACAAAGAAAATGCCACATCGGCACACCCGTTCTTCTTTTAATATTTATTATGCTTTTTATTTTAATAAAGCACTCATATTCTGTGCCTTACCGCTTATTTCTTTGTAAAACGAACCAAGCAATAAATCAATGCACCGTATGCTATAAGCGACAAGCCTTGAGAGAATGGGTTATCCAACCAAGCTTGATTGATAAAGTCGAATCCAGCGAAGCGCAACAAAGCGCTCACAACGCCCATCAAAGCACCACCTGCAATAAATCCACTTGCAATAAGAGTACCCTTTTCGCCTCTTTCTTCGTTCATCTTAGCATCGCTACTGCGTGATGTTACATACCAGTTTACGGCACCACCCACCACAAGTGGAAGGTTCAATTCAAGTGGAATAAACATTCCAAGAGCAAAAGCAAGAGCAGGAACCCTGCACCATGTTAACACAATAGCTATCAAAGCACCTATTCCATACAACAACCATGGAGCACCCGCACCATTCATCAAAGGATCGATAACAGCCGCCATAGCATTTGCTTGCGGTGCAGCCAACTGACCAGAAGCGAAACCATAAGTGCTATTTAATAACATCATTACACCTCCAACGGTTGCTGCCGACACCAAAGTACCCAAGAATTTCCATGTTTGTTGCTTCTGTGGAGTTGTTCCAATCCAATAACCGATCTTCAAATCGGTAACAAATGCGCCAGCCATAGACAAAGCAGTACAAACCACTCCACCCATAATTAGGGCTGCAACCATACCACTTGCTCCGTTCAATCCTACTGCAACAAGAACCACGGATGCAAGAATCAAGGTCATTAAGGTCATTCCTGAAACAGGATTACTACCCACAATGGCAATGGCATTGGCTGCCACAGTTGTAAATAAGAAGGCGATAATTGCCACAAGCAACACACCCACAACAGCATAGAACAAGGTATTCATCACGCCGAACCAAAAGAATAAGAAAATAACCAACAAGGTTATTAAAGATCCTATTGCGATGATTCTGAAAGAGATGTCACGTTGAGTGCGGATAGCTTCGCTCTTTTCTGCAGATGCAGAACCGCCTCTTAGCTCTTTAGAAGCAAGGACAATGGCGTTTTTAATGATGCTCCACGATTTGATAACACCAATAATACCTGCCATTGCAATACCTCCAATACCGATACTCTTACCATAATATTTAAAGATTTCTTCAGCACTCATCGAGCCAACAGTTTGAGTTATTGATGCGTCCCAATTGTTTAAAACAGTGTCATGGAAAACGAAAGACATACCAGGAACAATCAACCACCACACCGCAGCAGAGCCTAAGCAGATAATTAAAGTGTAACGTAAGCCCACGATATAGCCCAATCCAAACAAGGCAGCACCTGTATTGATTTTAAATACCAATTTTGTTTTGTCGGCAAGAGCTGTTCCCCAGCCCACAACTCGTGAGGTTACGTTTTCGTTCCACAAACCAAATGTAGCCACAACAAAATCGTATAAGCCACCTATTAAGCCTGCAAGCAACAGTTTTTTGGTTTGTCCGCCTCCTTTTGCACCACTAACAAGCACCTGAGTTGTTGCTGTTGCTTCGGGGAAAGGATATTTACCATGCATGTCTTTCACAAAGTATTTGCGAAAAGGAATGAGGAATAAGATTCCAAGAACACCCCCTAAGAGTGATGCTATGAATATTTTAAAGAAGGAAGCACTTATTTCTGGATATTTTGCTTGTAGAATATAAATAGCAGGAAGGGTAAAAATTGCTCCTGCAACCACAGCTCCCGAGCAAGCACCAATACTCTGTATAATTACATTTTCACCCAAAGCATTCTTTCTTTTCGATGCCGTTGAAACACCCACTGCTATAATTGCGATGGGAATTGCAGCCTCGAACACTTGTCCTACCTTTAATCCTAGGTAGGCAGCAGCGGCAGAAAAGATTACAGCCATTAAGATTCCCCAAGTTACCGACCATAGCGTTACTTCGGGATAGCTACTTTGGGGCGACATCAAAGGTTCATACTCTTCGCCTTCTCTCAATTCCTTAAAGGCGTTTTCTGGTAGTTTTTCAGGAACATTCATTTTCTTTCTTGTTTTTGTTGATTTATATTCTACGAATAGTTTTTATCCGTTTTCCTTCTAATTCCTTTCTTTGAGCGATATAATAGTTAAAAGAGTTTTTTAGTGAGACAGACTCGTTGAGGGACATTAACTACACTAAAAAACTCTTGTTGTTCTTTTTAACCGCTACAATTTATTTTTGAGACTCTTCTGGAGCCTTATCAATTAGCTCCATAAACTGGTCTAGTTTTGGAGTGATTATAATCTGTGTACGACGGTTGCGTTGCTTTCCTAGCTCGGTATTGTTATTGGCAATGGGGTTATATTCACCACGTCCACCAGCTGTTAAGCGTTTAGGATTCACGCCATAGTGTGTTTGTAGATATTGAACTACGCTCGAAGCACGCAAGCAAGACAAGTCCCAATTGTTACGAATGTTCTCTCTTGCAATGGGCACATTGTCGGTATTGCCTTCGATAAGCACGTCATAATCCTTATAATCGGTAATGATTTTTGCAATCTTACTTAGTGTTTCAGCTGCTCTGTCGTTTATTTCATAGCTTCCACTCTTATACAACATGTTATCGGCTAACGAGATATAAACAACACCTTTCAACACTTGTACGTCTACTTCTTTAAGCTCTTCTTTGCTTAACGAGCGTGTTAAGTTGTTCGAAAGCACCATGTTTAGCGAGTCGCTCTTGCTCTTCACTTCCACTAAGTGACGGATATATTGGTTCGACTCATTGATTTGGTCAACCAATTTCGAAATATTCACGTTGTTTGCATTACTATTTAACAAACTCTTATCGAGTGAATTTTGCAATGATGCATAATCTTTCTTTTGTTGAGCAAGCTGTTCTTCCAAGCTGTTCACACGTGCTCTGCTAGCAGCAAGCTCTTCTTTTGTTGATTGGAAAGATTCTGTTAAATTTTTATTTTCTAATCTACAATTATCTAGTTCTTTCTTACTTGCGCAACTACTTGCTAATAGTACTCCTGCAAAAAGAGTGGCAATAAATGTTTTCTGTTTCATAATTTTCATGATTTAATTATTCTTCTATTTTTCTTCAAACACCATTTCTGGTATTTTGCAAATATAAAAATAAAAAGAGAATTAAACCTTATTGTTTTTTATTTTTTATATTTTCCACCCTATTTCTTTATATTTATTACCTTTATCGCTACTCAATTGACCTATATCTACACTTTTTCATCATCCAACATCTCTCTCATAATCTCCCCTAGTCAATCACCTTCTTTTCCGTCTTCCATACCCTTTGTACACAGTGGTTCTGCAATCAAACAATAAAAGCATAACTATTATCCATCAATAGCTATGCTTTTATGCTCTAAACTCTGTGCTTTTACCTTGCAAAAGCATTGAGTTTATTTTCTAATTATTTTTCTTCTTCAATCTGCTTATCTTGTTCTTGCGCTTTTTTATTCGACAACACCAAGAATATCACCGATGCAATTATCAACAACAAGCCTAGCGCAATGGGCATCGTAAAAGGCTCGCTAAACACCAACACGCCCACAAACATGGCTGTAACAGGCTCGAATGCTCCCAAAATGGCAGCCATAGTACTGCTCACTTTCTTCAAAGCCATAATCAAAGTGATATTGCTTATCGCTGTAGGAACAAGTCCTAAGAGTGCCAAATTGATGAATGATGAGGTCGAAGGAATGCCCTTTATGCCTCCAGTAGCAAAAAGAGAATAGAAAGAAATGAGCAACATGGTGAAAAAGAACACATAAAATGTGAGCTTGAGCGATGACATTTTACGTATGCGCATCACTGGAAGTATCACCATATAAGTGGCATATAAGAATCCAGAAAACAGCTCACACAATAGTCCTTTATATGATGCTTGGAAGTCTCCATCTATTACTCCCGACAAAAGAACAACGCCTCCAATTGCTAAAAAGATAGAAATAATAGAGCCAAATTTAAGTCGTTCTTTAAAGAATATACCCATAAGCAGAGCTGTCCATATAGGATATGAAAACAAAAGTGTAGTGGCAATACCACTCGACATATACTTATAGCCTTCAATAAGCGAAATGGCAGAAACGGCATAGAGCAACGAAATAAACATAATTCGAAAAGCATCGCCTCGGTTAATGTGCATAGAACGTTTATTGGCAATGAGCACTAAGAGTATAATTATACCTGCAAAGGCAAACCGATACACAAGAAGTGAAAGAGAATCAATGCCTTCGTTCAAAACAGGGATACTGAATAAAGGAATTGTTCCGAATGCTATTGCAGAAATAGATGCCTCTACTAATCCTCTAATATTGTTATTGTTTAAAGCCATATCTTTAACATTTTGCTGTTAAGGGGTTATTCTTTATTTCTTAAAATTTTTAGTTCTTGCTCTTTCCTGCACCCATTATCAATAGCGAAACCGATACAAGTGTAAGAATAAGACCAAGGGTTGTGTATTGATTAAGGGTCTCTCCGAAAACTAAAAGACCGATAATCAGTGCGGTAATGGGCTTAAATACGCCCAAAATAGCAGTTAAAGTACTGCTCACTTTCTTTAATGCTACGATGAGAGCGATATTACTTATGGCTGTAGGAATGAGTCCTACGAGCACTAAGTTCAATGCTACACTCTTGTTGGCAATAGGTGCAAGCTCGCCTTTGGTGATGAACGAGAAACCTAAGATCAACAACATCGTGAAAAGAAAGATATAGAATGTAAGTGCAAGCGATGGCATCTTCTTCACTTCAAGACGTGGAAACACCACTAAATAGATGGCGTAGGTCAATCCAGAAAGAAGCTCCCAAGCTACTCCAATATGTGAATTTTGTAGGTCTGAGCCTGTTATTCCCGACAAAAGAACAACTCCCACGATGGCCAAGCCAATTGAAGCTATGGTTTTAATGCCCAATCGTTCACGAAAGAAAACAGCCATTAACAAGGCTGTCCACACTGGATATGAGAACACAAGTGTGGTGGCAACGCCCGTAGGCATATAGTTATAACCTTCTATTAGCGACAAGGCTGAAACAGAATAGATGCACGAGAGCAATAGAAGTTGCCCGATGTCTTTTAGCGAAACACGCAAAGACACTCTTTGAAAGAGGGCTAAAAGCAGGAGTGCTATGCCTCCAAAGAAAAAACGATAAACGATAAGTGAGAGCGAATCCATACCACTTTTGAGCACAGGAAGACTGAAAAGGGCTATCGTTCCAAAAGTAATTGACGAAATAGCAGCGGCACTTAGGCCTTTTAAATTTGTATTCATGAGGTATTATATATTAATCATCTTCTGTAAATAGATTTGTTTTCTGTTTTTAAGAGTTGATTATAGCAACATTAACCCAGCAAAAGCAGCATAGAGTATCATGTGTATAGGATTTATTTTAATGACCTTTGTGCCCACAAATGTAGCAACAAATAAGGCTATACTAATGCAGAATTGCCATCGACTTGCGCCAAACGAGCCAAAATTTTCGCTATTCATCAACATCAATGTCGCCGCAGCTAAAAGTCCAACAACGGCTGGTCGCAAGCCTTCGAACACACTTTGCACTGCAGTTGTCTTCATATAACGCATAAACATCTTTGTAATTAAAATCATAAAAATAAATGTTGGTAACACTAATGCAAAGGTAGCAATGGCACTTCCCAATACACTCATGCCCGTTCCGTAGCCCATTGAGTGCACAGCAGTATAGCCACAATAGGTCGCAGTGTTTATTCCTATAGGTCCAGGAGTCATCTGACTGATGGCAACTACATTGGTAAACTCTGCCGATGTCAACCAATGATGATTGCGAACTACCTCTGTTTGTATGAGAGATAGCATGCCATAGCCTCCTCCAAAGCCAAAAAGTCCAATTTCAAAGAATGTTATAAAAAGCTGAATAAATACCATTTTTCAATATTTCTCGTATATCTTTTACACCTTATTATATTATAGGCGCATCATTTTACAACTATTTTACTTTTGCCAGTGTTTTGCTTTTGTGAACTTATTCGGTAGGTCTAATGAACTGTCCGTATAGAAATCCACCTACTCCAGCTACCAAAATAATGAAAACTGGATTCACTCCCATAGCCCAAATGAGTAGGGTTGAGAGAATAGGAATCCAACAATTGCTCCATGAAATCTTTGCACTGCAAGCCATATTCCATGTAGGAACGGCAATTAAAGCAACCACAGCAGGACGTATTCCCTTAAATATCGACTCAACAACAGGATTGTCTTGAAAGCTATGAAAGAAGAGCGCAATGAGCAATATGATAATGAATGAGGGCAAAGCGGTGGCTAATGTGGTGCAAATAGCTCCTGGAACACGCTTCATTTTATATCCTATGAAGGTGCTAAGGTTAATTGCAAACACGCCAGGACAGCTCTGTGCAACGGCTATAAGGTCAACAAATTCGTCCTTACTAATCCACTTTCGCTTCTCAACAATCTCCGATTCGATAATTGGTATCATTGCATATCCACCACCAAGGGTGAATGCTCCAATCTTAAAAAAGGTTTTAAAACTCTCCCAATACACTATATTTATCTGCTTTAAGCTATTTTTCTGTTGTATAGTTAACATATAGTTTGCACAAGAAAAGTCGCTAAAATACTATTAACAACTCTCCTTGTGCAATGTTATTCACTTTATTTTGAGATTTTGCTCTCAACCCATTTGCGTGCATTTACAAAGGCTTCGAACCATGGAGTTACCTCATCTGCAACTCTATTACTTGGATAATAAGCGTTTTGCCATGGGAAAATAGCACGCTCTGGATGTGGCATCATAGCCAAATGACGACCATCTGCACTACAAATACCAGCAACATTATGGTCTGAACCATTTGGATTTGCAGGATAAGTGGCATAATGATAAGTGGCAATGACATGGTAATTATCGAGCGATTCAGGAAGAATAAAGCGTCCTTCTCCATGCGCAACCCATACACCTAATGAGCTATTAGATAGCGATTGTAACATAACACTATTGTTTTGTGGGATGTCTAAGCCCACGAAAGCACTCTCGAACTTATGCGATTTGTTGTGAACCAACTTCGAACGATTCTGATGTTCGGGGTTAATAAGGTTCAGTTCAACCATCAATTGGCATCCATTACATATACCTAAACTTAAGGTATCGGGGCGTGAATAGAAGTTATCTAGGGCTTGTTTTGCCTTTGGATTGTATAAGAAAGCACCCGCCCAACCTTTCGCCGAGCCTAAAACATCAGAGTTAGAGAAGCCTCCACAGAACACAATCATATTGATGTCTTCTAATGTTTCACGTCCTTCTATAAGGTCAGTCATCGTTACATCTTTCACATCAAAGCCCGCTAAATAGAGCGAATAAGCCATTTCTCGGTCGCCATTAGTACCCTTTTCACGGATAATAGCAGCACGAATGCCTGTTTTATCACGTCTATCTGCGCTCACACCATAGCTTTCCAAGGTGCCTTTAAAGGTGTTTGTAAATTGCAATTTCAAAGGTTGCTTGCCATAGTTGTCTTTTCTTTGCTCTGCACAGCCATTGAAACTTTGCTTGCAATCGAGCTGATATGAGGTGTTATACCACACCGAACGCAACTCATTAATATCGAAAGTATATTCTTGTTCGTTGCTCTTTATCACCAAAGAACGATTGTTTGGAGTTGGATAACCAATCTTGGCAAATCCTATTCCCTCGTTTTCTAAGAGCGCAAAGAGTTCTTCTTTGTGTTTATCTGCAACCTGAATAACCACTCCAGGGTTCTCTGAAAAGAGCTGTTTAACGATGTCTTGACTTGCTAAGTCGTGTAGATTGATGTGCAAACCGCCTGTTTCATTAGCAAAGCACATTTCTAATAAGGTGGTAATAATACCGCCTGCGCTAATGTCGTGGCCTGCCATTATCCAGCCTTTAGCTATCAATTCTTGAATAAAAGCAAAGCAATCGGCAAAGTATTCGCTATTCTTTACAGTTGGAACATCGTCGCCTACCTTACCAAGAGATTGCAATAGTGCGCTACCTCCAAGTCTTTGTTCATCAAAAGAGAAGTCGATATAATATAAAGAACTGTTCTTATCGTTCACAACCACAGGCGAAACCACTTTCTTCACATCGCTCACTTCACCACCAGCACTAACAATTACGGTTCCTGGAGATATCACTTTGCCTGCTCCATCGGGGTATTGTTGAGTCATAGATAATGAGTCTTTACCTGTAGGAACATTGATACCCAAGTCGCAACAGAAATCACTTAGAGCGTTAACAGCAGCATATAAGCGTGCATCTTCGCCCTTTTGCGATCTACAAGGCCACATCCAGTTAGCCGAAAGCGATACACTTGTTAGTCCTTCGCTTAGTGGTGCCCATACAATATTGGTCAAAGCTTCTGCCACTGCCATAACAGAACCAGCCTCAGAGTTCGCTAATGCCACCTGAGGAGCATGTCCAATAGAAGTAGCAATACCGCTCTTTCCACGATAGTCGAGTGCAACTACACCGCAATCTGATAGTGGAAGCTGTATTTCTCCTTGACATTGTTGGCGTGCAACCTTTCCTGTTACCGAGCGATCGACCTTGTTTGTGAGCCAATCTTTACATGCAACAGCCTCTAATTGCAATACATTGTTGATATAAGTGTTGAGCTTTTCTGCCTCAACAGCAGGTGTATTGTAGTGATGTTCAACGGTTTCGTCACGCATAATGGTTTTAGGTGAGTGACCAAACATCTGTGCTACATCCATATCGAAAGGCTTAACGCCATCTAATTGTTCAAAAGAGAAGTGCGCATCTCCTGTTGTTTCACCTACAACATATAGCGGAGCACGTTCTCTTTCTGCTATTTTCTTCACCTCATCGATGTGTTTTTCATCGATAAGAAGACCCATACGCTCTTGACTTTCATTAGCGATTATTTCTTTTGCAGATAGGGTTTTATCGCCAAGAGGTAGTTTATCGACATGAATAACGCCTCCACATTCTTCAACAAGTTCCGATAAACAGTTAAGATGTCCTGCCGAACCGTGGTCGTGAATAGACACAACTGGGTTGTCGTTGCTTTCTGTTAGTGCTCTAACAAGGTTGTAAGCACGTTTTTGCATCTCTGGGTTTGCACGTTGAACAGCGTTCAATTCGATACCATTAGAATAGCGTCCTGTGTCTACAGAAGATACACTTCCGCCTCCAAGTCCAATGCGATAGTTATCTCCACCCACCACAACTACTTTATTACCTGCGTGTGGTTCTTTCTTTAAGCAGTCTCTTTGAGTTCCATAACCCACACCTCCTGCAAGCATAATCACCTTGTCATAGGCATAAAGAGGAGCGTTGTTGCCATCTTGTTCTTGATGTTCGAAAGTGAGAACAGAGCCACAAATCAATGGTTGTCCAAACTTATTACCAAAGTCGCTCGCACCATTCGAAGCTTTAATCAATATGTCTTCGGGCGATTGATACAACCATTTGCGGGCTGGTATAATTGTTTCCCAAGGGCGAATGTTGCCGTCTTGGGTTTTAAGACGAGGATAAGAGGTCATATAAACGGCTGTTCCTGCAATAGGACAAGAACCAATTCCGCCTCCCATACGGTCTCTAATTTCTCCTCCCGTACCTGTTGCTGCACCATTAAAGGGCTCTACTGTGGTGGGGAAGTTATGTGTTTCGGCTTTTATTGATATAACGCTGTCGATGTTACGAATAACGAAATAGTCGCTTGTTGCTGCACTTTGAGGCGCAAATTGTTCGATAGTTGGACCCTTTGCAAAGGCTACATTGTCTTTATAAGCACTGAGAATAGCATTAGGATTCTCTGCTGTTGTGCGTTTAATCATAGCAAAGAGCGATGAAGGCATTTCCTTTCCGTCGATAATAAAGGTACCTCCAAAGATCTTATGACGGCAATGTTCTGAGTTAATTTGAGCGAATCCAAATACTTCAGAATCGGTTAAAGAGCGTGATAGTTGCTTTTCTACATCATGAAGATAATCTATTTCTTCTTTAGATAGTGCTAATCCTTCTGCCTCGTTATACGAATCGAGGTCATCTATATACTTTATTGGAGCGGCTTGGTGGTTCACTTCGAACACGTTTTGTGTTAAACCACGGTATAAGGTCTGCAACATTGGGTCGTAATTTGCATCTTCTGAGTCTACAGGAAAGAACTCTTCTATACGCAAAATGCCGCTAAGATTCATGTTTTGTGTAATCTCAACGGCATTCGTACTCCATGGTGTTACCATCTCTTTACGTGGACCTACAAAGTAGCCTTCAATTGTTTGCTCATTAATAAACTGCGCATCACCATATAGCCAAGATAGTTTTTCGATATCATTAGCTTCAAGGTTATTGCTCACATCTGTTACAATAATGCTTTGCGATGTTGTTCTAAAAAAGAGAATCATGCTTTATTTGTATATAAATGAATATTACATTTGGAGTGCTTCGAAAAGCAATTATAAAACACTGGCATCTGCTTTGTGTTATAATAGTGCAAAGATAACTATTCTTTTCTAAATAAAAGACGCTTTAAGTGAGTTATTTCACGATTTTAAGGAACTGGTAAACGAAAGCTGTTTTTTTATTTCTGCCGACTAAAAAACGTGAATCTTTATCGCTATCTTTTCTTTATCACCAACCGAGTTATGTCTCTTTGTTCAACAAGTGTTTATTACTTGTCATACAAAAGCATTGCTTTTACATTGCAATAGCTATGCTTTTAGGGTGCAATAGCATTGAGATTAGAGTACAAAAGCAATGATATTGTTTAACCTTTCAATATCTCTTGTAAACCATGCACATCTAGAATAACAATCTCTTTCTCTCTTACAAAAATTAAATTATCGTGTTCTAGTTCGTTAAGTGTGCGTATTAACGAACTTTTTTGAATGCCAAAAACATCGGCAAGTTGCCTTCTCGACAACCTAAGAGGTATCGAATCGCAATGTGTTGATGCGGCTTTTCGCAATAAAAAAGTGGCAATTTTCTCTTTAATAGAATTCATATACACCATACGAATTTTATTCATTAAAAAGAAATTGATGTGTGATAGAATATGAATAAAATTGGTTCGGATATGCTCACAATAGCCAATTAAAAGCGAAAAATCGTCTTTCGATATACAAAGCAACACGCTTTCTTCTATCGTCTTCACCTCAACAGGCATCTCACAATTGTCTGAATACACAAAAGCAGGAGCCAACATGGTGCCTGGTTTCAAATAATCTACCATCAGATGCTTACCTTTTACAGTACTCATTCCTGCAGAAACATGCCCTTCTATCACCAAAACCATTTCGCAAAGAGGCTCGTTTTCTGATAAAAAAATGGTTTTAGCAGGCACTTTTTTCACACTATATTGAATCATGCTCAAGTGTTTTTCAATGCTGTTAGCATCTAATCCAGCAAAAAGAGCAGACGATTCGAGTTGTGAAAAGATTGTTTTTTTCATGTGTATCTCCAACTTACGATTGCAAAAATACACACTTCTAAAATTCTTTACTATACCTATTTCTAGGTATTTTTTACCTTTTTAGGGTGTAAAAAAAAGAAAAGGAAGTAGAAAAACACTATCTACTTCCTTTATTATCGATTATTTTTGTGCTTCGAAACTTATTAAGAACAAGCCATCTGATATCTCAACTAAGAGTGAAAGCTCGCTATCTGTAATCTTTGTAACACGCAAATTCTTCATTTCTAATGGTCCAATAGGTATTCTTGTGCTGATGTTTAGCACCGAATTATTGATGTTCCATGAGCCATTTTCATAGGTATAGTTCAGCGGACTGGTTACTGTAAAGATGAATTTGTTATTGGCTTCGAACTTAAAAGTTTTCTGTGCCACTGTCACAAACATTGCGTATGGCTTGTTATCGCTATTTGCCACAAGCACACGAGAGGTGTGAGCAACCGAATTCCATGCATGTTTTGTAAGCATTGATACCAATTGTTGCTGTGTTAATGTTTGCGTTGCAGCAGGCACATTCAGCTCTTTCAACGTTTTCTTTGTTTCGTTTTCTTTCACAACGACCTTCAAATTCTGGTCAAATCCCACAAGCTGTTCAACCTCAAACTGCTGAGTTCCATCTTCCTTCACTAAGGCTCAGCCAACACTTGACCACGAGCTGTGGCATAAAGCAACTGCAAAGGCGTTTTAGCAGCAAGTCCACTCACCTTAATAGTGGCAATCTTTGTCTGCTCATTAAGAGTCATCTGCACTGCAGGTTCTTTCTTATCAACTGGCAAATCTTCGTTTTTTGAACACGAAACAATGCTTATTGCTCCTATAAGTAGATATAGGACAACAAAAAAATTACATGTAATTTTCTTCATAATCAAAATGTTTTAATGTTAATTTATAGTTTAATTGGGTTTAATCTTCACTCACAATATAGTTGCCATTGCCATCACTTACCAACCAAGAAGGTTTATTTTCAATCACCGTGTCGTTAGAAATATTTTGTACACTGATGGAGTATTCACCCACAAATTGACTCTTTTTGAGGTTCTTTGGCAAGATAATTTTCTTTATATGCAGGTCTTTAAAACCTGTATCATTAATGGATAACGTTTCAAGTTGTGTGCAACGGCTCAAGTCAAGCACTTCTGTTTTCAAGTTAGATAATTCTATTCGCTTTAGAGTTGCAGGGAAAATCATCTTCTTAAACATTGGTATAGCCTCACCATTCTTCTCTAATTGACCTATATAAACATATCCTGCGGTGAGCTTTGTGCTAGAGAAATCGATGATTTTAATATCTCCAAACGCCATAGAAGGAAAGAGATGGATAGAGTCTAACTGCTCTGGGAACTTCATATTTGCCGATAAAAACTTTCCATTTGAATAGACTTTTAGTTTGGTTAGATGTGAATAGTCGAACGAATCGTTATCTTTATAAGGCACGTTTCCAGAGCCATCAATCTCTAAATACTCTATATTCTTTGGCAAATCTTTCGTTGCTACAGCACTAAAATCAGGATTATAGGCAAAATATCTAAGCTTATTCAATTTTGAAAGTCCCTCTAATTCAACACTTTCATGTAAGCTTACGATCTTATTAAGATATCCTGCTAACGTCAAAGTGTCTATCTTATCGTTCAAAATAATCTTCTTCAAAGAGTGCGCTTCGTCTGCATTTTCAACCACATTAAGCTTATGTAACGAGGTGTTGGCAACGTTTAAAAGCTTAAAAGCCTTGTTTTCTGTTGTATTAGTTGATATCGACAACGCTTGAAGGGCTTTATTATTAAGAATCAATTGTTCGTCGGCTGCATCCGAACTTTCAATATCTATCACCTTTGCATGAATGTTATTAAGATTGGTATTGGTATAAACTCCATTCTTTAAACTTAGCGATTGAAGAGTGGTTGCAGGCACTTTAAGGTTGGTTAGATCTGCTCCTTTAAACGAAAGTGTTTCTAATTGATTGTTTTTCGATAAGTCGTAGCCCGCCATATCGACAGGTTTAAAAGGCTTATTAGTAAACCACCAATCGTATTTTTCTTTGTTTGCTTCAAACGAAAAGACTTTAAGTTTGGTCAATTTATCGAGGTCTTGCACCTTAGAAACAAAGCAAGAAGGGAACGATAGCGTTTCTAATGAAGGGAAATTAGCCAATCCCCACAAGGTAACATCTTTGTTGGTGCTTTTCAATCCCACATAATCATAAAACCCACTAAGGCTCTTTAACTGGTTAGAAGCAATATTATCGTCGTTCTTTACCTTTAGAAATAGGGTGTCACCGCTTTCTAATATGTAGCCACATCCTTGCGTTAAAGCCTCTTGATAATATCTATTAAACTTCAACCAGATATCCTTTTTGATTGCAGCATCTGTGATTTTAGCAATACTTCGTTTAGCTTCTTCAAATCGATAAGTAGCTAAATAAGTATCAATTCGTTCCTTTAAATACTCTTGATACTCGCTCGAATTCTCGTTTAAGTCGATGTCTTGGGTTACAAGATTTAGAATATCGCCTGTCTCACACGATGCTAATGAAACAACTGCACATAGCGATAAAATGGTATATATAAACTTTTTCATATTCAATGTGTCTTTATTTATGTTAATTAAGTTCACGAACAGCGTCTTTTACTCCTACAAATTTAGATGTATCGGGCATCGAAGTCTTGAGCATAAACACGTAATGTGTTTCTAAATCAGACGTAACTCTAAACCAAGAACCTTTGTTTGTCTCTTTCACAAGCTCTAATATATAATAGAAATGACGCCATGTATAAACTCCTTTTGAAGGCGTTTTTGAGGGCACAAACACAGCTTGCGACTTATCAGTGATGAGGTTAAAGGTTTCTTCTCCCATGCTTACCTGAGGCAATTCATCTGTTTCTATAATAATTTTATTACCATCTACTCTCCAAGAAGCATTCACAACGGGATAATTACTTTCATCTAAACTACCCGAAAAGCTCGTAAATGCTGATTTCATTAGGTTCTTAGATTGAATAAAAGCCTTGTTATTTTCGCCCAAAGAGATCTTTAATCCATAGAAGAAAGCAGGGGTTCTGGTTAGTAAATCCTCAACAAACAAAGAGCGAATAGCCAGCTGTGAGTTATCTTCTACAGCCTCTTTATTCTCTGCTCTATAAGACATTGTCTCCCAAGAGGTATTCACATAGTTGGCTACTGACAAATTATTATGATTCACTGGCATTGTTTCAAACCAATCTTGACGTACAGTTTTGCTTATACCAGAAAACTCATTATCGGGTTCATCGCCATATATTGAGGTGTTATTAAAGAAGTCTATCATAAAAACTCGATCGCCAACATCTACCAATGCCGTAAGAATACTGACATTATCTTTAGCTTGTAGGTCTTTAACTTTTACCTTCATGTTAATGTATCCCACTGGAGTTTTAGAGTCAATGATAATGGTATTCTCTTCAGTTGTTGAGACTTTCCACTTTCCTTGACAGAAAATATAAGAGCTTTCTCCTAGCGGTGGGCGAAATAAAAGAGTGGAACTACCATCTCTTCTCAATTCCATTCCCATCCAAGCCACCATATATAGCATGCTTTCAAAGGGCGAAGAAGCTTTCTCTTTGAATCGAGTTGTGGTCCAAACTACAGTATTTTCGATTCCAACTTGCTTATACCACGTTACATTTGTAAGCTTTTGAACCACCGGATTGCTTAGGTCTGGGGTGCTACTTGTTTCATAAACGTCAATAACATTGCGTTTATCACAAGCCGAAAAGATAATTGTTGCAAGCAAACTTGCTAATATTACTATATTTTTCATTGATCTTTTGTGTTTTATATTTTATACTCTAACGCCAAAGAGATATATCTTTTAGGGCGTGAAAATCTACTTAATGACTTCTTTCCATCTTGAAAGAAGTAGTTAATATTAGAGAGTAAAGCAGGGTTTGTTAATTGTCTTAGGTCGTCCCAACGTAGATATTCGCTATTAAGAATATTGTAAATACCAAGTCTTACAGTGAATTTACGAGTGACTTTATAGTAACCATAGGCATCAAAGGTGTATGCATTACTCATAAAAGAGGCGGGATAGCGTCGTATTAGCTCTTTTCCTGTAGCATCTTTATCCCAAAATGTGGTTTGAGAAACAGGCTTTGCAAAATAAAGATTAGCCTTTATATTCACCTGCCAGCGTGCTTTTGGATCGGTATATTCAACGCCTATGTTTCCAGTTAGAGGCTGAATGCCCAGCATACTCATTCCTGATGAAGAGCTTCCTTCGGCATAACTAAAAGCAGAAGAAACCATAAAACCTTTCAAAAGGTCTACCCATTCGCCTGGATAAAGCTGTAATGCGGCATCAAACCCTTTGAGATGAGCCGATGTTTGATTAACATTCTTTACATAAGCGATATTTTTTGGAGCCTGCATAAGGGGCTCTTTCACTGCTAAAGTACCTTGTTTTAGCTCTATAAAGTCTGAATATTGGTTATAATAAAGACTCAACAAATAGCCAAACCCTTTGCCTCTACCATTGAATTCCAATTCATGATTATACGACTTTTCAGCCTTTAGATCTCTATTGGATAAGACAATGAATGATGGCCATGCGCTATAAAACTGGAAATACTTCTCTTCTGTGTTAGGAACTCTAAAGCCTGTAGAGAAGCGATAAGATGCATTTAGGAGCTGATTGTGGGCATAAGACACCACACCAAGGAACGAAAAGCCTGATTCTTTATCGTTAATTGGGTCGAAATTCATTGCTGCTCCTTGCATATTGCGCAAGAGATAATCAATGTATCCCATGTTTTGTGCCCCGCCTTTTCTATCGTCTTTAGTAGAGAACAAATCGTATCTTGCTCCTAACTTCATTGTAAGCTTTTCGTTAAAAGCAATATCGTCCATTAAAGAAACGCCCCAATTGAATCGTGTTATAGGGTTTAAGAACGAGTAAGTTTGTGCAAATACGCCCATAGGTTCGCCATATTTAAACACTTTTCCCATTCTAACAGAATATCCAGTCAATGGATCTGATGCCAAAGGAGCCTCTACATCCACATTACGAGTGTCGTTAACTCGTTGCATTGCCATTGTAGATAGGTTTAGAATGTGTTGACCTAACGCTCCAAGTTGAAACTTTTTAGAATCTAATTCCAACTTAAACAGATTGTCTTTCGTTGCTTGTCCTCTATATTTAGTGTGCTTTCCCTCATAAACAAGCGTCATTTCGCTATTCACAAGGTCGAAGTTTGGACGATAAAAGTCGGTCCAAGAGCTGGCATCTAAATAAGAATTTTGATGGTGCAACTTAGCTATTAGCTTACGAACAAGACCTTTTTCGCTTAAGAATCGATAAGAAAACGAAAGCGAACGGCATAGCGATTGGTCGTGAGAATAATAGTATGGCTTTCCATCTGCAGTGAAAGCATCAATAGGTTCCAATGTCCAAATATCCGCATTGGTCTTTCTATTCATTGCATAAAACGACAAAACGAACTTGTGATTGTCGTTAGGTGCATAAGAAAGTTTACCCAACCACGTTGTTTGATGAAAGTCCATAGGATCTATTTGCGTAGAAGTGATGTTGCGAGTGAGCTTTCCATGCGAGAAATTTCGCAATTCATTACCATCTCTATGTGCCGCCATTAAAAGAGCATCGAAATGCTTTAAGCGTACAGCACCACCCAAAAGATAGGTTCGAAGGTTCTCTTTTCCATTGTAATTGATGGTAGTTAAGAGTCCCCATTGCTTGTTTCCTTCAATCAAGTCACGTGCTTCTTTGGTAGAATAGTTCACCGTTCCACCCAAAGCTCCCGTTCCACTTACGAACGAGTTAGCACCCTTTTGGATTTCAACAGACGATGCAAAATAAGGGTCGAAGTCTATTCTTGAAGCGTTAGAAAGCCCATACGAGCTAAAAACTATATTGTCTTGTATCTCGGGTTGCAACACTCCATCGATAGAAATTGCCACTCTGTTGGCCTCAACTCCACGTATAGCGAAGCCTCGCATACCTCCTCTTGAGCCAGAAACAGATACTCCTACCGATGGAATATAACGCACCAAGTCGTTCATATCCATTGGCATTTCCACCTTAAGTTGCTCTGCAGTGCGTTGAATGGTGCCCACTTTTTGTTTTCGTTTGTCGGCAGTTACAACCACTTCTTTTATCTTTTGGGTTTTAATGGTGTCTACTTTCGCTTGCTGTGCATGGGCTTTTGAGCCTCCAGCAACCGACAAAATCAGCATTAAAATATAACTATTGTTATTCATAATCATCAGTTAATAAGAGTAAGTTCTGCCTTGAAAGGTAAGAACTCGTATGTCCTTCCTCCACGCTTTATTTTCTCTTCAATTTCAAAAGCATTGCTATCACCATCAAAAAGCACTCTTTTTAGGGTCAAAAAGCATTGCTTTTTCGATGTAATTACAGTGCTTTTATTTGGCAATAGAATTTCTTTATTATCTGCAGGGGTTAGCTTAAAGGTGAGAGATAGTCGTTCATTGTTAATTTGAACGAATTGTTCTGGAATATTTTTAAAGGTAATCTCACTTTCAGAAGCATTATATTCGTAGAGCAATCCACGCAAAGGAATACGACGAAAGCTCGCTACACTACCTTCGTTCATAGGCAAAGTGAGTTCGGGTTTCGAAAAGTTTGCCACCTCATTATTGATATCAAACCACAAATAAGAATGATTACTATTGATGATAAAGATACGAGATAGCAGGCGATCATTATCCCCTACAAGCGGAATAGATTCGCTTTTGGTGTATTCTTCATTGCTATCAAATTCTCGATTGATGCAACTACACAGGGCAATCAACAGACAAAAGAATAGGCAATGTTTTGGTTTTACAAAGCAAGTCATTATTATTGTGCTGTTAATGTAAATGATTTAAAGTCGGCATAATAATTATTTTTAAACATTTCTGAGTTGTAATCAGATGTTCGTAGGTTCACCATTACGTATAATGTGATGCGAGGTTCTGACAAAGTTAGCTCGTTACCGTTTACAGAATAGGTATATTCGTAATACCATTCGTGCGCAACATTACCACGACCTGTAAAGGTATTGGCATTGTCTTTCATTGGAACACGGAAGAAAATCTTGTTGTTATAAACAAAACAACTGATGCTTTCTTCTGCCATAAGCTCTTGTTTCCAGTCGCCTGCAGAATCGAAATCAATCGAATAGTCTACAATTACAGGAGCAAGGAAAAAGCGTTTTGCAGTGATGGTGTTGTTTTTATTGAAATGAAAATCAAAGCTCAAATCTTTCAATCCCTTATAATCTCCAGTGTATAAGTCGGGAAATTCATCCTCATGTCCTGCCAAATCAAAAGTCCATTTCCATTGTTTATTCAACAATTCGGTTGGAATTGTACCCAAAGCACTTTCTCTTTTCTTCAAGATGGTACCCACCATGCCTTCTATTTCGGCTACCTTTGCCTGCAAACGCTCATACTTTGCTCCTTGTCTTGCACGATAAGGCAACTCATGAAGCACGCTTTTACAATTGATGATGATATGGTTTTTACGCACATATCCATCGTAAAGGCTACCCTTATTCAACTCTTGTTCTAATGTATTTTGATTTCTTTTTAATCGAATAGCCATTTTTATTAGCGTCTCATTAACACGTATATCTTGGTCGGTTAATAAGTTCTTGCCATCTGAAACCAAATCAGAAAAAACAAAAGTTTTTAGCTTTTGTTCTGTTTCATCAGGCTTT